>CAZFOX010000742.1:0-3014 GCA_964520565.1 uncultured bacterium
GAGAATTCCCATCTCGTTCATGGCCTGGATGGCGGTGGTCGATTCGCGATTGCTCCACAAAATCCGCTCGATGCCCAGGGATTGCATCTCGTTGATATAGTTCAAGGCGCTATCCCAGCACCAGACGTTTACCGCGCCGATCAGCCGGTCGACGTGGGGATTTTCCTCCCGCTTCTGTACCAGGGTTTTCACTAGTCCGGTTTGTTCTGCGTAGGCGCGATACCGCTTACACATCGCGACGTGGCCGCCTCTATCGAAGAACGCATACCGGATTTTACGTTCGTACCCGAATTCTCCCTTTTGCGAATCCCACTCCGGCCCCACGCACAAGCGGCCATCCAACCGCGACAGACGAATAGAAGCATCGTCGGGGGTTTCCAAAATCGCCATATAACCGCACTCGCCATCGGTCGCTCCCCAGAATGGCATACAGATGCCATGCCCGCCATAAGCGATCAGGCGCATGGGTTCGATGGTTTCGTCGTCCACCGGATATGAAATCCCCTCATTCATGGGAATGACCAGGTAGGTTCCCGCCTGGGTGACAAACGGATGGGGATAGGGAAGCGAACGGGGCAACGCGCCTTCGCCGGTTATCGTCAGTTCGAACTCCGGCTTCGATTCGTCCAGTTCGACTGCAATGGAGACATCCGTCCCGGTGAAGGCGTAAAACCAGGTTGTTTCCAAACGCCGATTTTCCACTTTGGCGGTTTTCAATACCAAAAATTGTTCCTTGGGGATTTGATTCCAGATTTGACCGGTTCTTGAACCGGCGACCGCCAAGGTTCCATCCTCCACGGTTAGCGACAATTGAATCGTCTCATTTCGAAGAACTACCGTTTCGGGCAGATCGCCGCGCATGTCGCGTATATTGCCTTCCTGCGTAAGTTGAAAATCGTCCAGCCAGACCGTAGCGGGGCCGTATCCGATAAAACGAGGATGAATCTGAACGATCCCTTTGGGAACAAAGAAGCGCGATTGAAGATGCGTCCATTCGTGAGTGCCGCGAACCTCCCGCGAAGCAAAAGTCCATTCCACAACCGATTTATTGGCGTCGTAAGTGACCACACAAATTTCTACCGAGCCTTCACCCTCCACCTTGGCCCAGGCTTCCATAGTAAAGAAATCGCCCTCTTGAACGTCCAATCGCTGATTGGGATTAAAACTCCAGTCCTTCTCGCCGCGATGTTCGATCCGAGCGGCGTACTGCCCTCCATGAACGGGACCCTCGACAATGCGGAGCGTTCCCACTCCCGCATCGCGTGTCCATAGCGAACCCCAGTTCTGCAACCGCGCCTCGAAATCGCCGTTGGGGATCAGGTTGGCAGCGGATACTACGGCCAATATCGATAAAGTGGATACAATTCCCATGATGGTCACTCCCCATATTCTTTATCGGACTGCCAAAGAATTCCGGATTCCTTGCTTTCGTCCCATATTTGTGAATGATAACCACAATACATCAATTCTAATGACGAGTCCTCTTTCTGCAGAGGTTATCATGAACAAAACGATTGTTTTTTTTTCTTCGATTGGCAGAATGTTTATGCACTTCAAATCGCTTCAGCGGTCTCCCTGGAGGAACAATGAATACACCCGTGGCCTACAACCTGCATTTTGTCCTGTTCGTAACGGCGGTGACCGCCATCGGCGGCTTTCTGTTTGGATACGACACAGCGGTAATCAACGGAGCCAACACCTACCTCAAGGACTACATGAATCTCTCATCGATCCAGGAAGGCTCCGTCGGTGCAAGCGCCATTCTAGGTTGCATTCCGGGAGCCATGTTCGCCGGATTTTTGAGCGACCGGTTCGGGCGCCGAAAAATGCTATTCCTGTGCGCGCTGCTTTACGCGGTGTCTGGCTTGCTCTCCGCCATCCCCCGCACCTTCGAGCAGTTTCTCGCCGCCCGATTCATCAGCGGCCTGGGCATCGGGGCCTCGTCGATGATCTGCCCGGTCTACATCGCCGAAATCTCCCCCGGAAAATGGCGCGGGCGGCTCGGATCGCTGTTTCAACTGGCCATCGTAACGGGAATCTTTCTTACCCTGTTTGTGAATAAACTGATTCAGGGCATGGGCGACGATGCCTGGAATACCGCTCTCGGCTGGCGCTGGATGCTGGGGATGGAGGTCGTTCCAGCCTTGTTTTTCATCGGATTGCTCGTTACGGTTCCCGAAAGCCCGCGCTGGTTGACTCAGAATGGCCGCGAAAAGGAAGCCCGCGATATTTTGAAGAAAATCGGCGGCGAGACGCATGCCAATGGAGAACTATCGGCCATCCGGTCGGCGCTATCCGAAGAAGAAGGACATTTTTCCGAACTATTCAGTGGATATTATTTACGGCCCTTATCCATTGCCGTGATGATGATGATCTTTTCTCAATTCTGCGGCATCAACGCGATTATTTATTATTCCACCAAGATTTTTGAATCCGCCGGAGCGGTTAAAAATGCGGCGTTCGCCTCGACGGTCTGGGTGGGATTGATCAATCTTCTCTTTACCTTCGTCGCCACCGCCTTCGTGGATCGGTGGGGGCGCAAACCCCTGCTTCTGATCGGCACGGCGATTCAGACCCTCGCTCTCGGTTGTGTGGGTTGGATGTTTCACACCGGCATGCATGGAGCCGCCCTGCTCTTCTTCGTTATTCTGTTCATCGCCGCCTTCGCCACGGCGATGGGGCCGATTCCCTGGATTCTCTGCTCCGAAATTTTCCCGAATAAAATCCGTGGCCGCGCCATGTCCGTCGCGACTTTTACTATCTGGCTCTCTTGCTATATCGTGGCGCAGACATTCCCCGCCCTTAATGACAGCCCCTCCATCGGCCCCGCCCTGACATTTTGGATATACGGATCGGTCAGTCTGGTCTCATTTCTGTTTATTTTCGTTATGGTGCCGGAGACCAAAGGACGCTCTCTCGAAGAAATCGAAAAATCCTGGAAGAAAGTCTGACGGAAGAAAGTATAAAACCATGAAAACTCAAACACAAAAACACCCAATCCTCCTATCCTGTTT
>CAZFOX010000743.1:0-3012 GCA_964520565.1 uncultured bacterium
AAAGGGGAAACACAGTCAGGTTCCGGTAATAGACCGGTTCCCCCAGGCGTAATTCGGAGAGGGATTTCCCGGCCTGGTGCCGGACTTTTTTGTCGTGGATACGCCGGATTTCGCCCGCTCTCGACGAGAAGAGGTTCAGAATCAGATGGCTTTCCGGCGTTACATCCCGGGTCAGGATGGGGCGCATCCTCCGTTCCAGGCCTTCGATGACTTCCGCGTGGTGGAAAACATGCAGTTTCAGATAGAGAATTCGCAGGGCTTCCTGGAGCGCTTCGACATCAGTTTGAGGCGCGGTGCGGGAGTATAGGATCGATTGCCCTTTTTCGGTCAGGAAAACGATCAGCTGGAGCGGAACGCCCCGCGACCGTTCGCGCCGGTCGATGGAAATCCCTGAGGGAATCGTGCCATTCACGACAATCTTGCCCTGGTCGATCAGGGGAGTCAGCCAAACGTTGGTCAACCGGGGCACATACCCCACATCCTGGAAATCCAGATTTTTGACCCGGATCGCGTTCGAGTCGTGGGGATTGTCCGGTTCTCGTTCCAAATATACCGTCTCGCCGGGTTTGACCTCTCCCGAGACGTATTGCATGCCGCTGAGGCGTGTGGCAATTTCTCCAATCGGCCGGGATAGCGTTGCAGGGGAATTTTTCATGGGTTTTCTCCCTGGGATTCGATGCGATTCCACTTTTCCGTGGAGGGTCCGTCAGGCCGCCAGGATTTGATTTTGAATCCACCAGAGAGTATTGGATTCGTTGCGGTGGGTGCGGGTGTATGTCGTCACCCATTCATACTCGCCACTTTCTTCGCCCCGCGTGATGACGGCGATCAATTCCGCGTTTTCGCAGGGCAGTTCGAAATACCAGGTTGGCACGCCCGCCGCTTTCCGCTGCCGGTAGGCGGGGCGGTATCCCCGCATCCACATTTCGGAAAATGTGACCTGCCTGCCGAGGCAAAACCACTCGAAAGCATCTTCCAGGCCGGGCATGAATCCCAGGAATTGTTCGATCCGCCGCTGGGCGTGTTTTCGGACGGTGAAGAATCCCGCCTTGCCAACTTTCAGAAATTTCGCGCCGTCGATCGCCATGATTCCGATCCTCCTTTGTTCGATTGCGTTTCCAAGGCGTGTTTTTATAAGTGCAAGAGGGGTGCCAACTTGGAAAGTTTTCAGAAGGAATCATATGACAGGCTTAAGAATATGGAGTTAGGGGGAGAGAATGGGATGATGGGTAATATAGAAAAAGCGGTTGATAGGAAATTAGATTAATCAGATTTTGAGTGATCCAATCAAAATTTGACGATGTGGAGGCGCGATTATTTTGGTTCTTCCACCCATTTCCGCAATGTATTCACTGCGACATCGAGGGCTTTGGCCGCTTGCGACCAGTTTCCATCGAATAGTTTCAATACGTGTTTCATATAAGAGGCCTGGATATCCGCCGCGGGCGATACCGCGGATTGGTCTCGCGGCCGGAACAAGGCCAAATCTTCCGCCGCACTTTTACCGTGGATTTCGCCGCATTCCCGGCCGGCTTGCATCTCTTCCTTCACGATTTCATGGAAGGGTACTTTCAGATAAACGGCGCGCTTGAGCAGGTTGATGAACTGCCGGACGTTCCCCGGCCAGTCGTATTCAAAGGCGGCCTGCCAATCTTCTTTATGGAGGGAATAAGAGAATCCCTTGTTCTTCATTTCAAAGAGAAGATTCGAGGCGATCGATTTCATATCCTCCAGGCGCTCTTTGAGCGGCGTGATGTGGATTTGCAGAACGTTGATTCGGTAATAGAGATCGGAGCGGAACAACTTTTCCCGAATCATCGCGGGGAGGTTCCGGTTGGTGGCGGCGATCACCCGCACGTCCACGTTGCGCGTGACTGTCGATCCCAGGCGCATCAGCGTTCTTTCTTCCAGGACGCGCAGCAGCTGGGTCTGAACGGGCAGGGGAAGTTCGGCGATCTCATCCAGAAACAGCGTCCCCCCGTCGGCTTTTTCGAAGGCGCCCTCTTCGTCGGTATGGGCTCCGGTATAGGCTCCCTTCACGTGACCGAAGAGCCGGTCATGAGCCAGATCGCTGCTGGCGCTCAACACGGCGCAGTTCACCGGCACAAAGGGGCCGGAGCGGCGGCTGGCTTCATGCAGATCCCAGGCTACGAGTTCCTTGCCCGAACCGGTCGGACCCAGAATCAGAACCGGTTCGTCGATGGGGCCGATTTTTTGCGTCGCATTCCGCAGGTTTTTGATGAGTTTGCTTTCTCCCAGTAAAAGGCCGCGCGGCCCATACTGCCGGTAATTGTCTACGACCCGAGTATCGGCGCCGATGGTGGGAGCGATTCCCGCCAGTTTTCGGATCGCCTGGATAAAACAATCCCGGTCTCCGTACTTGAAATACCGGTCGGCGCTGGCTCGGATCAGGTCCTGCCAGAATGGATCGGTTTTTGAAGACCGGCTTGTACCGGATACGAACTGTTCGGACAGGGAAAGAAGAAGACGGACTCGATCGGTGACAGGGATATTATGGAAAATCCGGACGATTTCCGTGTTGCTTTTCGCTTTTTGAAAAATCGGTTTGCAGACCGCTCCCAACGCCGCTTCATATTCGTTCAGGTATTCGCGCCCGCAATACCAGAAAACCACGCGCTTTTTCCGAGTCAAGCGAGCGATCGATTCGATGGCCGTTTCGATGGCAACTTCGATGCCTACCCCGCAGACATGAATGACGTGAGGAACCTGCGGAAGACCGTCGATCTCTTCCAGCGTACCGGCGATTCGGCGGGCGCTGGTAATTGCGATTTCGGCTTTGGGATGAATCTGTAATAGCATGGCCGCCGAGCAGGCGCCATCCATACCGTACGTCGTCACGATGAAATGACGGTCTTCGCGAGTTCCCATTAGCAGTCTCCCCAAGCCAGGCAGGTTTTTTATGTGATACGATCAATTTTTGATTACTGTACCATACGCGGCCGTAAAAGAGAACCGCCTCCCCAATCCAATCGGTTCGGGAGGCGGTTGCGA
>CAZFOX010000744.1:0-3011 GCA_964520565.1 uncultured bacterium
CATGGAACTGGTTGCAATTTGCAACGAGGCGTATGCGGGAAAGACGAAGATACCGCGGCATTGCAGGATTTATTGATCCATTCACTTAAAGGGATATCCATGTTCGCCCGCCGAGCGGGCGATTTAGGCGCTCGGAATCACGATGTGGATGTGTTTACACTCGAAGCGCTGTTTACTACCGTGACTAATGTGAATTTCGATCCCCAACGAGTCGCCCAGATGATCCATAAATCAATCGGAATTCGTGAAAAAGCCAAACAACTGTATTTCGATGCCTGTCGGAATGCAGGATGCCCACCCGAGACATTCAACGGTCCGTCCACTTTTTCTCCGGCCACCGATCACAACGATCTTGTCAAACAAGGAGAAGCGGTTTCTATTCTCTCAAGAATACAATCAAAGGGTGAAGATATTACCAGCCTTCAGGAACTGCTTACGTATGGATTGAAAGGCGCGGCTGCCTACGCCGACCACGCACAGATTCTTGGAAAGGAAGACGAATCGATATACGCCTTCATGCATGAAGCGCTCGATTTTCTCACCAAGCCGAATCCCACTATCGATGAACTGATCGCCATGAACATGCGCTGCGGCGAAATGAGTGTCAAAGTGTTGGCGTTGCTTGATTCGGCCAATACCGGTGCGTACGGCAATCAGACACCGGCGAAAGTATTGATGGGCCATGTGAAAGGAAAGGCGATTGCTGTATCCGGCCACGATCTGAAAGATCTGGAAGAATTACTCAAACAGACAGAAGGCAAAGGGATCAACATATACACGCACGGAGAAATGCTACCCGCGCACGCCTATCCCGGACTGAAGAAATACAAACACCTGGTGGGGCATTACGGTGGCGCGTGGATGCGGCAGCGTAAGGAGTTTGAGGAATTCCCCGGTGCAATTCTCATGACCACCAACTGCATCATGGAGCCCAAGGAAAACTATAAAGGCCGCATCTTTACCAGCGGGATGGTAGCATGGCCCGACGTCGTGCACATTCAAAACCGCGATTTCTCGCCGGTTATCGAAGCGGCCCTGTCGGCGGAAGGATTTCAGGACGATTCACCCGAGAAATATCATACGGTGGGATTCGGTCATCACACGGTATTGAGCATTGCGGATAAAGTTATCGATGCCGTCAAGCAGGGCGCCATCAAGCGTTTCGTGCTGATCGGCGGCTGCGACGGAGCGGAACCGGGACGGAATTATTATACCGATTTGGCGGAGTCTATGCCCAAGGATTGGGTCGTTTTGACGCTGGGTTGCGGCAAATTCCGTGTGGTCAACTGCGAGCTGGGCGATATCGGCGGAATTCCCCGCCTGCTCGATATGGGCCAGTGCAACGATTCGTATTCGGCGGTTCGAGTGGCCATGGCGCTGGCGGATGCATTTGGGACAGACATCAATTCACTTCCATTAAACCTCGTAGTATCCTGGTACGAACAAAAAGCGGTCTGCGTTCTGTTGGCGTTGCTATATCTGGGTGTGAAGAACGTGCGTCTCGGCCCCAAACTTCCGGCGTTTGTGTCGCCGAATGTATTGAAGGTTCTGGTTGAAAAGTTCAACATCATGCCAATCGGCAGCGTGGAAGACGATTTGAAAGCTATGCAGGCGGCGTAAACAGCCAAAACGTTCCTTAAGGCAAAACGGATGAAAAGCTACTACGGTTTTGCTATTATCATTGGAATCGTAGCCGGTACGGCAGCCGGTGTGGGCGGGTATACATTCGTTTACGCCAAAGGGGCTTCGTATATGACCAACGATCCCTCGGCCTGCGCCAATTGCCACATTATGAACGAACAATACTAGGCATGGAGAAAATCGAGCCATCTTGGGGTGGCAGTCTGTAACGACTGCCACGCCCCACACGATTTTATCGGTAAATATCATACCAAGGCCATTAATGGCTTCAATCATTCCTGGGCATTCACGACGGGATATTTCCACGAGCCCATTCAGATAACGCCCCGAAATCGCGCCATCACCGAAGCGGCGTGCCGTTATTGCCATCAAGATATCGTGCAAACCATCGATGCGAATCATTCGAAGGACAATGAACTATCCTGTATCCGCTGCCACAACTCTGTGGGGCATATGCACTGAGAACGGACAAGGAGAAGACAGTGCATTAACCATCATTTCGTAATGAGTGAGAAGGAAGATTATCTTTCGAAGAGGGATTCTCATGAATCGAAACAATTCAAACAGCAATCATCCCGCCCCAAAATGGATTGGACTTACCATCGTCATCACAGCGATCGCTGCATTGGGGGTATTTGGCCTGACCGCTTTACTGGTCAATATTTTCGAACACAAGCAGGAAGCGAAGAATCCATTTTTCCGCGTGGTAGAACTGAATGACGAGATTGAAGATCCCGCCGTCTGGGGGAAGAATTTCCCGTTGCAATACGATGGATACATACGTACCGTCGATATGCAGCGTACCCGATATGGAGGAAGCGAAGCCATGCCCCGCGATCCGGATGACAACGATCCACGCCGGGTGGTTTCCCAATCCAAGATCGAAGCCGATCCCCGTTTAAAAACCATGTGGGCCGGATACGCGTTTGCCATCGATTTCCGGGAGGAACGCGGACACGCTTATATGCTGGATGACCAAACTTTCACTCTCCGGCAAACTAAACCGCAGCCGGGAGCCTGCCTTCATTGCCACTCTTCCGTTTATTTACCGTATAAAAAACTGGGAGACGGCGATTTGATGCAAGGTTTTGCCAAAATGAATCCCATGCCTTTTGCCGACGCGCGGAAATTGGTGACTCACCCGGTGACCTGCATCGACTGTCACGATCCGGAAACCATGCAATTACGCATCACGAGGCCGGGATTTCTGGAAGGAATTCAGGTCTGGAAAAAAGTCAGCGAAGGCATCGACAACTACGACGTCAACCGCATGGCCACCCGGCAGGAAATGCGCAGTTACGTCTGTGGCCAGTGCCATGTGGAATATTATTTCAAAGGCGACGAGAAACGTTTGACCTACCCGTGGTTTC
>CAZFOX010000745.1:0-3002 GCA_964520565.1 uncultured bacterium
CGGTCGGGGGATGCCTACCGCCGCCTGATGCGCGAACCGGAAATAACCTGTCAGGAATCTCTGGTTGTCTTCGACGATTTCAATATCCCATTGGGAAAGTTACGTTTACGGCCAAAGGGAAGCAGCGGTGGGCACAATGGTCTGGAATCGATTCTGCAAACCGCCGGGACGGATGAAATTCCCCGTCTTCGAGTGGGAATCGGAGATTCGGGCTCGGATTGGATCGATTACGTTTTGGAACCTTTTTCGTTAAAGGAACGGGAAATTATCGACGAAGCGTTGGAACGAGCCGTGCAAGCGGCGGAATCCGTGTTGTGCGAAGGAATCGAACGAGCCATGAGCCGCTGGAATGGTTAGTTCCAATAATTTATAGCGGATAATAAGAGCGGATAGTACACACACCTATTGATTCCCTGGAAAGAACGTATAATTAATTTTTGGAATTTGGCAATCCAAAAGGGAATTTCCCCTAACATTGAAAACATCTCGAACGAGGAGGTATCATGGAAATCACCTTCATCATCATCTGTGCTTTGGCGGCAATCGCGGCCTTGATTTTCGTCGCTTTGTTGTCCAAAGAAGTCGTGTCCCGCGATCCCGGCAATGAGAAAATGCAGGAAATTTCCGCATTGGTTCAAGAAGGCGCCCGTGCATTTCTAAAACGCGAATACATCTGGGTGTTTACCTTTGTCATCGTGATCGCCATCATCTTTTCCATCCTGCCCGGTTTCCTGAAGGATATTGAACTGGGTTGGCCCACAGCGATCGCATTCATCATCGGAGCGGCCATGTCCGCTCTGGCGGGATACATTGGGATGTCTATCGCCACGAAGGCCAACTGCCGAACCACTCAGGCGGCGGCTACCGGCGGATTGAAATCCGCCCTGAGCGTGGCAGTTTCCGGCGGCGGAGTCATGGGACTTTCAGTCGTGGGTCTGGCGTTGATCGGTTTGGTCGTTGTTTACGTGGTATCCGGCGGGAATACCGTGGTTGTCAACGGATACGCGATGGGCGCCAGTTTGATGGCCTTGTTTGCCCGTAGCGGCGGCGGCATCTATACCAAGGGCGCGGATATGGGTGCCGACCTGGTCGGCAAGGTGGAAGCGGGTATTCCAGAAGACGATCCCCGTAATCCGGCCGTCATCGCGGATAACGTAGGCGATAACGTTGGCGACGTAGCCGGTCTCGGTGCCGACCTGTTCGAATCGTACGTCGAATCGATCATCGCCGCGCTGGCGATTGCGGTGGCCTGTAACCTGGCGATGGGTGTCGAGAAATCGGCATTGACCGTCATCCCCTTCGCCGTGGCGGCAATCGGCTTGATCGCCTCCATCCTGGGTGTTTTTTACGTCAAACAATTTGGTTCCTCCAATCCGCAAGGCGCATTGATGGGTGGCACTTACATCAGCGCGATTGCGACCATTGTCGTAAGCGGGATTGTCATTTGGTTTATCGGCGAGGAATGGCACCGCGGTGGCGATACCTACGGCCGGATGGCCCCATTCTGGACAACGGTAATCGGGGTTATTTCGGGTGTGATCATCGGCTTCATGAGCGAATATTACACCTCTTCGAAATATAAACCGGTCCGGAAACTGGCCGAAAATTCGCAAAGCGGCCCGGCGATCACCGTCACCGACGGAATCGCGGTGGGAATGGAAAGCACGGCTATTCCGGTCATCGTCCTGGCGATTGCCGTTATGATCGCGTTTCAATTGGGCGGTTTTTACGGCGTCGCGATGGCGGCCCTTGGCATGCTGGCCACAACCGGCATGGTCGTAACCGTCGATTCATATGGGCCTATTGCGGATAATGCCGGCGGGATTGCGGAAATGGCCGGACTGGATAAGGAAGTTCGTAAAATCACAGACAACCTGGACTCCGTGGGCAACACAACGGCGGCGATCGGTAAAGGATTTGCGATTGGTTCGGCGGCCTTTGCGGCGATCGGTCTGGTTTCGGCCTTCCTGGTATCCTCGAAGATGGAAGATGCGGCCGTTTCGCTGATCAACGTCCATGTTATTGCCGGATTGATGATCGGCGGCATGCTGCCTTATTATTTTTCCTCTCAGTTGTTCCGCGCGGTATCGAGCGCGGCCTATCGGATGATTGAGGAAGTTCGCCGTCAGTTCCGCGAAATTCCCGGTCTGATGGAAGGCAAAGCCAAGCCCGATTCCGCCCGGTGCGTGGATATCAGCACGCAGGGTGCAATCAATGGGATGCTGCTCCCGGGTCTGATTGCGATTATTGTTCCTCCTCTGATTGGCTTCACGCTGGGTGCGGAAACTCTGGCGGGCGTACTGATCGGAACGTTGATTACCGGATTGCTCGTCGGCATTCAGGCCGCTAACAGCGGCGGGGCCATGGACAACGCCAAGAAATACATCGAAGAAGGTCATTTTGGCGGTAAAGGCTCCGATACTCATAAAGCCGCCGTCGTCGGCGATACGGTAGGCGATCCCTTGAAGGATACCGTCGGCCCCTCGATCAACATTCTCATTAAGTTAATGGCTGTTATTTCACTGGTTTTAGCTCCATTGATGTAATCCGACCGATCGCACGCCTTAAAAGGCGGCGATTTGATAAGACTTACATGACAGAGCGGCGCGTAGAAATACGCTCCGCTCTTTTCATGGACAGCCAAAATTATATCGGATGAAAAGAAAAAGGGATTGCGGCTACACCCCTTGCAGAATAAGTTTATAGCAAGTTTAATACTCTTTTGTCTGTTCACCCATATGCCATTTTCGGTCGAATTGGAATTCCCCAGTGAGAGCCGGGGTGGAATGTGGAACAGAAAACCTGCCCTTATCGTTCGTGATAAGGGTTTATACCATAGGAGGCCATTGTATGAGTTCCACGTTGTATGAATTGTTGTATATTATCGACGCATCGCTGGAGGAAGGCGATATCCAGCAATTAACAAAAGATGTGAGATCGATCATCGAAGACGGCAAGGGCGAAGTTCTGAAAGACAGCAACTGGGGAAGGCGTCCCTTATC
>CAZFOX010000746.1:0-3000 GCA_964520565.1 uncultured bacterium
TGCCATTGCGTTTGATTGATTACGTATAACGTTTTGCCGTCGGGAGACGCTTTTAGATAAACAAAACTCTGCCCGTTTGTGAAATTGCCGATTGTCTGCCCGTCTTCGGAAACTCGGATGATGTCGTTGAACTTGCCGGGAAGGATGTAAAAGGCCTTCTCGGCAGCGAAATACTCAATCCTTCCCTGGAGGGGATCGTTCTCGGGTCCGAATTCCTGTTTGGTGATTGTCTCGATGCTTCCGCTTCGATCCAACTTGTGAATGCGATAGGGCCGTACACTTAAAGCGTATAGTTCACCATCCGGCGTAAGAGTCATATCGAGTAGTTTTTCCTGATTGGTTTCAAAAATAATGGTGGATCGGTAGGTATCACTCTCATCGAGTCGCACGCGATTGATTCGGCTTAAACCACTGAATAGAACTTGAAGAACTAACAAATCTCCCGGTTGGATGTCCCAATTGGGATACGATTGTCGCATCATATAGACACTGCGATGGGAATATTCTCCGCCGAGGGGAATGGTGTCGTAACTGCCGTCGCTTTTTCGATACAATAGGTAGTCGCTTGGGTAACTCCCCCGCGACGCGAAAATCATGCGGCCTTCGGAATCGACGTCCATGTCGGCGGCGTAAAAAACGTGTTGGTTGATAACCGGCATGGTGGAGATATTCGTCAGGTCGGGTGCGTACAGGTCGTCTGCCCGGTTGGATATTTGAAATAACCGGCTGGGGTAATACATCTCTCGATAGTCGAATTCAGTGAAAAATATACCTTCGCTTTCTGGTTGGATTGCCAGCAGGCTGTCCGTAAATGCGCCCCGGCATAAAACAGAGATTTCAAAACGGTTGTGATTTACGGTAATGGGTGCAGGATGCCATTCCGCCGAAGGAACGTTAACCGGCGATTCGTCCATGAATGGCGTAGGTGTGGGGATCGGTAGTGTTGGAACTTGTGTGGGTGTCTCGGTGGCCACGGGCGAAGCGGCATATCCCAAGCCGGGCAGGAACGAATAGAAGACAATCAGTAGTAAAGATGAAATAATTATATTGAACGGTTTCATGGAAATCCCCCTCGCAGGATTTAAAATTCCCTACATTTGTCATGTATATCACAGAATAAAAGAAATGTCATTATTTTTTAGAGAGGGGAGTGAGAGAGGCAAAACAGGGGGGGAGGTATAAGCCGGATTCTGTCGTGGGCGATCATTTATCTGGGACTGCTGTTGCCAGCGGCCTCAAGCTGCCTACCCGAGAGTTCGCCGCCCGAAGGCATTACGGCGCGAGCCACGCCTCCCTCTCCTACTTGGCATTGCTCCGAACGGGGTTTGCCGTGCCGGTCCGGTCGCCCGGAACCGCGGTGGGCTCTTACCCCACCATTTCACCCTTACCCACCGTAGCGGGCGGTATCTTTTCTGTGGCACTTTCCGTAGGGTTGCCCCTCCTGGACGTTATCCAGCGTTCCGCTCTGTGGAGTCCGGACTTTCCTCGAGCCAGCCAAACCGGCCCGCGATCGCCTCCTCCCCCCCATTGTGTATTAGTTTCAAATCTGAATTATCACCTGAAAAATACAATAATCCCGCTATCTCTTCCGGTCAATTATTTTCTCTGTCTTTCTTCTCCTTCAACGCCACAATATCCTGCCCGGTGATCAGCCGCGCTCCCCGGTTGCGGGTTACGTAATTCCACGCCCATTGAATCAGTACCAGCAGGCGGTTTTCGTATTCGACCAGGTACATGATGTGAACGAACAGCCAGATCAGCCAGGCCGGATAGCCGGAGAACCGCAGGTATTTCAAATCCGCAACCGCCGCCGCACGACCAATGACGGCCATGCTTCCCCGGTCGAAATAATGGAATGGCTTGTGTGGCTTCCCTTTCAATTCGGCAATAATCCGCCGGGCCGCGTAACGTCCCTGTTGCATGGCGACCGGTGCGATTCCCGGCAGGGGCGAACCGGTTTGATGTTTGAAATGGGCCAGATCGCCGATGACAAAAATCTCGGGAAAGCCGGGGACACTTAAATCGGGTTCCACGACCACACGCCCTAGGCGGTCGATGGGCGCTCCACACCGTTCGTGCAATAGATGGCCGATCGGCGAAGCCTGAACGCCAGCCGCCCATAGAACGGTTCGGGAGGGGATGGTTTCTATCTGGTTTCCTTGTTGGATCGTGACAGAATGTTCGCCGATCTCTGTGACATACGATCCCGTGCGGATGGTGACTCCCAGACGCTCCAGACTCCGCTGAGCCTTATGCGATAAGTCCGGCGTATAGGGAGGTAAAACGCGGTCGCCACCCTCGATCAGAAAAATCTGAACGTCGCTCGGATCGAAAAAGCGAAAATCGTGAATCAGGGTATGATAGGCGAGTTCGGCCAGCGCTCCCGCCAGTTCCACGCCGGTTGGCCCAGCCCCCACAATGACAAAATTCATCCACGGACGGCGCCGTTCCGGATCGAATTCCCGCTCCGCCGCTTCGAAGGCGAGAAATATCCGCCGTCGTATTTCCATAGCGTCCTCGAGGGTTTTCAGCCCCGGCGCTCGTTCCTCCCACCAATCTTGACCGAAATAGGAATGACGTACGCCTGTGGCGGCAATCAGATAATCGTAAGGAATCGCCTCGTCCCGCAGAACGATTTCTTTTCGTTCCGGTTGAATGTCAACGGCTTCTCCCAGGATAACGCGGCAGTTGATCTGGTTTTTAACCACGGCGCGCAGGGGAGAAGCGATATCGCCCGGTGAAAGACCACCGGTTGCTACCTGATACAGCAGTGGTTGAAAGAGATGAAAGTTTCGTTTGTCAATCAAGGTGATATCCGCAGGGGCGCGTTTCAATGCCAATGTGCAATACAACCCGGCGAAACCGCCGCCCAGAACGACGATATGAGGCTTAATCCGATTATTCATATCAACCTTCGAGAATGAGAGGTTTTTCTTCTCATTGTAACCGATTGTCTTAAAGGGGGAATGAAAATCGGGAAGATAAAAAATGAGTAATACG
>CAZFOX010000747.1:0-2998 GCA_964520565.1 uncultured bacterium
CCGGCTATTGTTGTTTAGCCGTCTCTCAGCACAATCGTTCAGAGCTTACAATAATGATTTTTTTCAGACCGGCTATTGTTGTTTGGCCGTCTCTCAGCATGATCGTTCAGGGCTTACAATAATAAGTTCATTTCAGACGGCAAATGGTTGAAAAGAATCTAAAAGGCTTCAGCCAGGGAATCTTCCAGAACGCCTTCGCGCAGATTGATTATCCGGTCGGCGAATTGACCGGCTTCCTCGCCGTGCGTCACCAGCAGCACGGTTCCACCCCGCAGGTGGAAGGTGGAAAGATGATTGAGTACCTCGCGGGCGTTCGCAGGGTCTAAGTTGCCGGTGGGTTCGTCCGCCAGAATGATTTTCGGCTTGTTGAGCAACGCGCGGGCGATGGCGGTGCGTTGTTTTTCTCCGGCGCTGAGTTCGGAAGGTTTGTGATGAATGCGGTGCGAAAGACCCAATCCCTCCAGAAGCGCGATCGCCTCGCGGCGGAGGTTGATGGTCAGCGATTGTCCCGCCGCCATCGCCACATTATCCAGTACCGATAAATAAGGAATCAAGTGAAACATCTGAAAGACAAAACCGATCTGGCGTGCCCGGAACTCGGCGCGTTGCCGGGAAGAGAGGGCGTATAGGTCGCGTTCGCCGATCCAAACGCGCCCGCTGGTCGGGCGCAACATGCCGCCAATGGTCAGAAGGAGGGTGGTTTTTCCGCTCCCGCTGGGGCCGCGCACGACCAGGAACTCTCGTTCCTTGACTTCCAGGTTGATGCGGTCCAGCGCATGGACGCCATTTCCGCGGCCCGAGTAAGATTTGGTTAATCGTTCGATGCGAATCATGGTGTATCCTCACTCTCCGCTTAGGCAAACGGCGGGGTCCTGGGTGACGGCGATGGCCGTTGGAACGAAACTGGATATGGCGGTGAAGGCCGGGGCGGCGATCAGCGAAAATAGCAGAAGACTAAAGATCGGCTGTACGTTTTCAAACGTGACTTTGAAAATTTCCGCTCCGTACGCCAGGGCGAATCCCGTCCCCAGGATAAATCCAATGACCGCGCCAATCGCGCCGATGACCACCGCTTTCCCCAGAAACAGAAAGGCGATTTTCCACGAACCGTAGCCCAGAGCGCGGAGGATTCCGATTTCCGGACGCCGATCGCGAGCGTTGAGAAACGCGAGCGTTCCCACCCAAATCGCACAGACTACCATCAGAAACGGCAGGATGAGCGCGAAGTAGTTATCCATTAATTCCCGCTGAAACGTGCGCGCTTCGGCGATGGCGCGTTTTTGGATCACCGTGGTGCCGGGCAGGATTTTCGCCAATTGATCCCGCAATAAAACGAGCGGATCCTGGCCTCCTGTCACGCAATAACAGTTCAGAGCCTGGATTTCGCCGATCTTTCCCTCTTCCCCGAAAATCTTCTGGGCGTCTTCGAGTGCGACCAGAATACGGACATCGTCCTCGCTGCCCGCTTCGCGGAGGCAATCCTGGACGGTAAAGGATTGTCCCTCGATCTCGATGGTATCGCCTTTTTGGACGTTGAGCGCCGTTGCCAGGGCGTAGCCGACGTAGGCCGTTCCCGGCTCGATGGTGAAGATCATCGGCGATTTTTTCACCGCCCCCGGCGAGAATTCGGGAGCGATACCCGTCAGGAGCGCCCGGCGTTCGCGCCAGACGATCGCCCGCTGCAGGGTTCCCAATAGATGCGCGTATAAAAGACCTTTCTGGCCGGCGAATTTCTGCACGGAATCGGCGGGAAGGGTCTTGTCGGAATACCCATTGGCGTAAAAGAATTCCATGTCGGTGTCTTGCGCGATGATGCGCAGGTTATACCCCATGTCGCGCATGAGCCGGATGGTTTCCGTTTTGGATGCCTCGGCGGTGGTGAAGAACGACACGCCAAAAGCCACCGTGGCCGTAACCGCTAACAGGCTCAAGATAAAATTCACTTTTCGATGATAGATTTCCTTGAAAATCAAGTTGAATACCAACATGGTTTTATTCCCTTCTTCTCCTTTCCCACAATAAATAGAAACCGCCGAACAAACTCAGTAAGGCCAATCCCCCCGCGAGGAGGAAAGCCGCCTTGTACTTTTTCCAGACCGGGCTTTCCTTCGGGGTTTCTTGCGCCACCCAACGATCCGCCGTTACGCTATTCACCGCGGGAGAAGCGGTAAAAATATCGGAACGGCTCATGGCGATCCAATCGGTGATGGAGGGAATGGAACTGGTGGCTGTGGATTCTCCCATCGCCGATTCGCCATCGGTAATTTCTTCTTCCACAACAAACTCGCCGTATCCCATCAGCCCGCCACCCATTCCGTCTCCGCCCGTTGCATTCCGGCGAGCGGCGAAACTGTTGGATAGAATCTGGCTGATTTCCGTCTTGATCAAGGGACTGTTGGGATCGAATCCCAGCCGATTTGCCATATCCCGATCGTGTTTATTAGTCCATCGAAAGGGGATCAAGGTTCCCATCATCCATTCGCGATCCAGGCCGCATTCGCAGGAAAGGCCGATGACCGAGACCAGGCTGGAGAGGGACTCGCGGGCGATTTCTCCTTCGGTAAGCCGCGGACCAATGCGGCGGAGCCGTCCATAAATCACCGCGGCGTGCGTACGCGGATCGCTGGATTCCATACCCAGGCTCCACAGGAGAATTCGCTCCCGCTCGAAATCGCTTCGCTTGACGATTCGCAGGACAGGCGGACGCTCGACCGCTTTGGGAAGCGTGG
This sequence comes from uncultured bacterium, assembly GCA_964520565.1. Classification (GTDB taxonomy): domain Bacteria; phylum Hinthialibacterota; class Hinthialibacteria; order Hinthialibacterales; family Hinthialibacteraceae; genus CAZFOX01. The sequence continues at coordinate 2,730 of CAZFOX010000747.1, forward strand.
CGAGTTGGTTGTCGACCCGCTCGATAATTTCTTCCGCGATCTGGCGGACGCGGCGGTTTTCTTCTTCCGATTCGCCCTCCACGATTACGATCGCGCCGTAGCTTTCGATGACATCCACCGCCAGGATTTCGCGCAGGGGAGACGTTGTCAGGTTTTCCAGCGCGTTCCAAAGCGTTTCTTTATCCGGCCTGCCGTTTTCTCCCAGAGGAATCGGGAGTGAACGTCCATCCTGCGATACCAGTACCGCCGCCTGCGAGCCGTCCGGGAGG
>CAZFOX010000748.1:0-2964 GCA_964520565.1 uncultured bacterium
CTCCGAAGCGCTTCTCCAAATCCAGCCAACAGGCGGTTCGTTCCTCGTTTGAATGAGTGGGATGTGTGTAGATCCAATGTTGAAAGGCATCGATCCGGGCGATCCAGGGAAGAACGTCGATCACGCCTTCCAGGTGCTTCCGCCGGGCGCGGGCGGCTTCTTCCGGTGAATAAAACTCTTCGTAATAATCCGCGCCGAACAGTTCCATCGACATAGAAGCCACTTCGGCGAATTCGATAGGCGATTCGCGATAGGGAAGCAATGGATCGTGGCGGCAGGCCAGTGCGTGAAAGGCATGGCCGGATTCATGCAGTAATGTTTCCACGTCCCGCTGCAACCCGGCGGCATTCATAAAGATGAAAGGACGCCGCACTTCGTCGAGCGTGTATTGATATCCACCCGGCGCCTTTCCCTTGCGGCTCTCCAGGTCCAATTCGCCGTTTTCGTACATCGCATGCAATTGTTCCGCCAGTTCGGGATCGATATGGTGCAAAACGCGCTCCACCTTGGCGGCCATTTCCGACGCCTCGTGAAAAGGACGCAAAGGCGGGCGCCCCAGCGGATCGACGGCCATATCCCAGGGACGCAAAACCTCCAGTTGCATGGTCTGGCGGCGGCGTTCGTTGATGGAATGCACCACGGGCATCACACACTGTTCCACGGCCTCGTGAAAACGGTAGCAATCCCCGGGAGTGTAATCGAAACGGTGATACATGCGGAACGCATAATCGACAAACGTCTCGCCATCGGCGTTCCGAGCCATCCGGTGGCGTAAATCGACCAGCGTATTAAAGATCGTATCCATGGCCTCGCGATCCTGCAAACGCCGGAGCGCGATTTTTTCCCATGCCTCCCGGCGCCGGGCGCGATCGGTCTCTTCCAGATATTTGGCCATTTGGGGAAGGGTTTGCTCTTTCCCATCGAACGAAACTGTCATCGCGCCGCAAAGTTTTTGATACGCCTGGCTCTGCCGGGCTGACTCGGTCTGCAGGGGAATATTCGCATCGCGAAACAGATCGATTTCCGCCTGAATGCCGCGGTCGAGCACCTCGTAACGCTGCCGGTCGAGCTCGCCACGATACAGGCAGCCGATGTACTTCTCGTTCAGCCGATGTCCGTACGGCTTGAAACGCGGTTCGATCTGCTCGATGAACTCGAGATATTTCTTTTCCAGTTCCTCATCCTCCGTGTGGCAGGTCATGGCGATATAGCGCCGCGCCCGTTCCTCGGAGAGGCAGGCCATCAGCTCGCTTTGATCGAGCAGCCATTGTTCGAGAATGGCGGCAGAATCCAATGGGCGGTCGAGCAGGTTTTGCAGCAGGGGTTCGATGGCAGCCCAGTCGCCCAGATCGGCGGAAATAGGAACAAAGTTACGCTTGAATTCAGAATGGGGATTTTTTTTCATAACGATGGGTTGTTTTATGTTGGATTGGAATGAAATCATTCACTATTAGCTTGCAGGGAATCATCCGGGTGATCGCCGTTCCGTTTCCGGCGCACCTCATCCTGTTGTTTCTTCATCGTTTCGTAATGGTGCCAGATGCGTTCCCGCGCGTTGGGGTCGCATTCTTCCAGGTAATTCAAAATGGCCTGAAGCGCCCAGCTGTTGCTGAGCACGATATCCTGCAGCGAAATCTGTTGATCGTCCCAGGGATCGTATTCGGCGTTGGGAGAGTCGGATGAATTGTTGAGAGGATCGTTCGTCATTGGGATTTCCCTAATCAAGAATTATACGCCCATATCGGCCGGCGTTTCGGAGTTTTCAGCCGGACGGTCGCCCTGAACGGATTTAATAAATTCCTCTTTCTCGTGCAACGTTTCGTCGACTTTCTCCAATTCCTTGTTGAGATCGGTGATCTGATTCATATAACGCAGTTTCTTTTGAGCGATATCGGCTTGCTGCTTTTTTAGAACGTTCAGGTCGTGCATGACGGAAAGTAGGCATCCGATCAGAATGCCAGCCAGAATAATAAGAGCAAACACGGCCAGGCCGACGAGGAAAAAAATCAACGCCAGCACGAATCCGATCAATGCGATGAAAAACGCATTGATCCCCACGATAATATTCGGTTTTAATATATTGATACGCCCTTCGACGGATTGAATGGTTTCGAGAATTTCATTGCGTTTCTTCTTGATCTGATTGAGTTCTTCCTTCAGCGCCTTGATGTCGTATTTCGGTTTTTTCTTCGGTTCCAGGCTCTGGCGCGATTCCTCGATCATGGAATCGATTTTTTCCACGTCGTACCGCATCTCGCCCGCCAGCGAATTCAGCGCTTCGATAAAATCGTGCTGCGCGTCCGCCTCGACGGATTTCAACAGACCTTCCGCAAATGGCATCTCGTTTCGGTGAACTTTGAACGCGAGATTAAAAGCCGCACTCTTCATTCAATCGCATCCCCTTTACACATTACCCCATATCCGGCGAAGGCCTCGTGGTAGCAAGATCAATTGTCGCTCGGCCTTTCCATGACGAGGAGGCTCCCAGACACAGGATAATAATAACGCATGAAGATTCAATTGAATATCCATAACTATCAATTTATTTTCATCTATTATATGTATCGTATATCTGTATCCTTCACCCGGTTTTATGGAAATACGTGAAAAGGAGATTCAGATCGGAGGGGATGATGGAAGAGAAAAAATGGGCTTTTTCGAAGAGGGAACGAAAAAATGAACGCACCCGCTTTTGAGAACCGCTCTAAATCGATTCGTTCTTGAGTGAAACGAGGTCTGTAAGAAGCGGGGCTTGAATGCGATGATTTTGTGTATCGGCGATGAAGATCCAATCGCCGCATAAAGAAATTCCCCATGGCTCGTGCAATTGCCCCACCGCCGTGCCCATCGATCCCCAAACGCCTAACGGTTCCCCTTGGGGAGAGAGTTTTTGTACCCGGTGATTGGCGAATTCGACCACGAACAGGTTTCCCTGCGCATCGATATCCAGATCGTAGGGGAAAT
>CAZFOX010000749.1:0-2962 GCA_964520565.1 uncultured bacterium
GGTTCTCGGTCGAGAAGAGGGGCGATCCGATCGGGTGCGATGCGGATCAGGCCGTCGATCACGGAATGAAAGGCGCAGCAAACGCCGGGAATCGAACGGAGACGGTCTATGCCATTGTGGTAAGCGGCTTCATAGAGCGAGTCCCAGGAGGAAACGGGCATTCGGTCAGGAGCTCCTTTGGCAGAAAAAATCGTGCAGGCAATCCTGTAGCCTGATAAGCAATCTACTCACGGCTGGGGTTCGATTCAACCGGATCGGGCGGAGAAATGATGGCGGTCATTTGCGCGGCCAGCCAACGGTCGAAACGATCTGGGTGTTCCATCTTCCAGGCGGCATGAATAACGTACGTTTTTTCGAGTAATTCAGGAGGAATTTCGGGAACCGCGAACAGACGAATAGCGTCTTTTTCGGTGAGCAGGATGCGATGGCTGCGGGATTTGATGGCCAGAACGCGTAAATCCTCCTTCGTGAACCAGTGATGATCGGGATAGCAGAGATGCTCGTGAATCGGAATGCCATACGAACCGGCCTGATCGAACAAGCGGCCGGGCGATCCGATTCCCGACGCCAGCACGGCAGGAGTCTCCTGAAAGGAATCGATGGAAAGAGGTGTCCCTCCTTCCTGCTTCATCCAGTTCGAAAGGGGATAAAGGCCGATCCACTCCAGGCCGCCGGTGAACGCCGGTGCGCCGTATCGGTGCACCGATTCTACGGGAGTATTTTCGGAATCGCCCGCAACGATCAAGGCCTGAGCCGATCGCAACGCACTGCGCGGTTCACGCAAAGGCCCGGCGGGCAGGCATCGGCCATTGCCAAAGGGACTCTGTCCATCCAGAAGAACCAAATCGAGATCGCGGTTCAGCCGTAGATGCTGAAAACCGTCGTCGAGAAGAATCGTATCGCAATCGGTCTCGTCGAGGATTTTCTCTACTCCCCGCGCGCGGTCGGGGTCGACAGCGATGGGGTAATTGGATGAGAATGCCAATAGAGAAGGTTCGTCTCCCAAATGAGCAACGCGATGAGTGTGAAACGATCCAGGCCGTATCAAGAGCGGTTCGTTGGACTCACGGCCGTATCCACGTAATAGGATGGCGGGAGAAAATCCCAGATGATGCAGACGTTGCGCCAGGTAAAGCGTAAACGGAGTTTTGCCGACACCGCCGACTGTGAGGTTACCCACAGAGAGAATGGGAACCGGGAAGGATTGAGAGCGGAACATTCCCAGACGATAGGCATTTCGCCGAATGCGGCCCAGAAGGCCATACAATCCGGAAAGGGGTATCAGAATAGGAAGTGCAAACCGAAGAACGCCGCGCCGGCGATACGCCAGCTCGCGCCAGGCCGAATCGAGAAATGGATGAACACTCATCGCTCGCCCACGCCTGCCTTTCGCAAAACCGGTTGGAGGACATCGATTACACGATCCAGCGCACCCTGGTTTTCCATCACAACCTGCCGAGCATTCCGTCCCATGGCCTCGCGCCGTTCTGGCGATTGGCACAGAACGCGGCAGGCGGTGAGAAGCGCTTCGCCGCTGGCGACAGATTCCGCTGCCTCTGCTCGTAAAAAGAGCGTGGCAATATCGCGGAAATTCTGCATATTCTCCCCAAACAGAATAGGGCGTCCCCAGGCCGCCGGTTCGATGGGATTTTGCCCACCCTGCCCATGGAGCGATTTACCGATAAACACCAGATCGGCGGCCGCATAAACGAAGCGCAGTTCGCCGATGGTGTCTAATAGGATCAGGGTATTGGAATCGATCGTCCCATTCCCGTCCCATTGAGATCGGCGAAGAAGAGGCACTCGGAAAGAACGCAATTCCTCCACAATCGACTCGGCGCGATCGACGTGCCGGGGTGCGATCAGCAGGCGCAATGGGATTCCCTCGTTACGCAGGGTAATCAGAATGCGCGCCAATTCCGATTCCTCACCGGGAAAGGTAGACCCGCCAAGGAGCAGTATTTCCTTGTCCTGGATTTGAAACCGGCTGCGCCATTCGGCTCGCAGATTGCCTTCGATCTGTGGAGCGGCTTCGAACTTCAGGTTTCCCATCGCTCGGAGAATCTCGGAGGGCGCTCCTATTTGTGCGAAACGGCGGCGATCCTCTTCGCTTTGCGCGAGGATGCCGGAAAAACCGGCCAACAGGGGACGAAACGCAAAACGGAAACGGCGATAGTTCCGATATGATCGGTCGGAGAGGCGGGCGTTGATCAGAAAGACAGGCGCGCCGAATTGGGCGGCGGCGCGGATCAGGTTTGGCCATAGTTCGGTTTCCACAATCAACAAACAAGCCGGACGTACCCAGTTCATCATCCGCCGGCAGAGGGGGAGCAGATCGAGCGGCAGGTAGACGGCTTCGTCCACCTCCTCGGTGCGTTGCGCCAGTTCCTGGCCGGTCTCGGTGACGGTGGTAACCAGGATTTTATACAAAGGAAATTCCTGTTTTAGTCTCTGAAGCAAGGGGCGGGCGGCCATCAGCTCGCCGACCGAGACGGCATGTACCCAAAGAAACGGGCCTGATTGCAATCGCTGGATTTCTTCAGGAGTGAAAATTGTCAATCGCTGGCGCAGACCCGCCCGGTATTTCGTCCCGGTCGACATTCGGACGAGGTAGTAGGGTGCGGCAAGAGCAAACGCCGTATAGGCGAGCGGGCTCCAATACCAGGAACCACGCATCGAAGAACCGGAAGTTGGATATGCAGAATGGTTATTCATTCCCATTGTTCCCATTCGAGACAGCAACCTCATCCGATTCCGGAACGGATTCTTCCACTCCAATAGGCGATTGTGCGCAAGGTAATGCGTTTTCGACTAACGGAACGTAATAGCGGTCGAGGATCGTATTCCAATCGTACTGTTCCAGAACACGGGCACGCCCTGCTTGGCCGAGAGAGCGGCGCCATTCGGGATTTTCGATCAGGCGGCGCAATGCATCCGCCAGGGCGTTCGCGTTTCCCGGTTC
>CAZFOX010000750.1:0-2948 GCA_964520565.1 uncultured bacterium
TTAGCGGATTACGGCGTTCGCGTCGCTTATTCTGCCACTCCGTATAGAAGCACGCCGGCTTCCAGTGTGATTTTTGTGGATTCTTCATCGCTTTATCCGGGATGGCAGAAGCCCTTTTTGCGGAGCATCGATCCTTCCCTGGAGGGGCGGCTGCGGGATTTGCAGCAGGGATTTTAGTTGACGGCTTCTTCTTCGGTTTCCGGGTATCCGTTGGTTTTGCTTTGGGTGAGGTAGTGGTAGGCCGTGGTGAGGGCCGCGATCATTTTGGGGATGTCGTTGGTGTCGAGCGAGTTGCTGTTTTTCCAGGTTCCGTCGCGGTCTTTGTATCGCTTGGCGATGACGGCTTTGCGGATGACGACTTCTTTGCCTTTTATAATGGATTTGTTGGCGAAGATGGCGGCGCGGCAGGTGCCGTGCTGAAAGGTTTTTTCGGGTTGGTTCATGGTTGGTTCCTCCTTGGGTGTTCCGGCTGGATGCGGATGACGCATCCTTGCCTGTGCTTGAACGATACGCTGGTGTTGACGATGCTTCCGATCGGGGGCGTGATTCGCAGCACGAATCCGCCGTCTATGGCTTCGGAGGTCAGGATTTGGGCGTGTTCGGCTCCGTCGCTTTGCGCCGTCAGGAGCAGCTCGTCGGCCATTTGCGGCCTTTCGTATAGGGCGGGATTGCCTGCGACCGGGACTCGGCGTATGGCGATGCTTTTGATGACGCTTCCCCGGATGGGAATTTGGTCGAGCACGAGCGGGGTTTCAGACATAGCCGTCGCTCCAGCGCTCTATTTCGCGGCGCAGACGATCTTTTTTGTGGGTGTATTGGCCGGTCAGCCAATCGATTTGGCCGAGCCAGCACTCGGCTTCATGGTCTTGCTGGTTGTCGGGCTCCATGCTTTTTGCCTCCGAGGGATTTGTTCCTCGCGGAAGGGGGACAAATCCCGCTGATGCCCTGACGAGGGGGGAAAAAGAGGGAGAAGAACTCTCTCCCTCCCGGCCGGGTTTTCGGGATGGATTGATCATCCCTTGGCGCTTCCCGACTTGACCCACTTCCACAACGCAATGGCCACGACGATGGCCAGGAGCGGGTGTTCCGCGGTGAAGGCTTGCAGGTTTTGGATGGCTTGTTCGAGGAAGGAGCAGTCCATACGCATCCCCCCTTTCCGTAATGTAAGTGTTCGGAAAATCGCCAAGCCCAGCCTATGGTTTTTGTGACTGGAAAGAGGTGAATGAGGAAGGGTTTATAAAGGTTATGGGTTAGATTTGACTCCTCAAAAATCGGAAGTTATTTTATATAGGTAAGATTATAAAGACTATGTCAAATTTGATTTGGCGACTTATCTTCACCCCCTACAGATACAATAAATACTATATTAAAATAAATCGGCTTTGGGACTATCGATTTTGATACACTCAATATGCGTTCGTCATATTTTATCTGAAATTTGATTGGAGAAAGTAATTGGCCCAACTGGAACATATTGAAGCCATCGAGAAAAGGCTCTGGAATGCGGCGGACACGTTGCGGGCGAATTCGAACTACGCCAGCAATGAATATTTTCTCCCTGTTATGGGATTGATCTTCCTGCGTCATGCGTATAGCCGGTTTTTGGCGGTTAAGGATGGAATCGAAGCAAATCTGCCAAAGCGCGGCGGAAAGACGCGGGCTTTGACTAAGGAGGATTTTTCACAGAAAAGCGCCATTTTTCTTCAGCCCAAGGCTCAGTTCGATTTTCTCGTCGCTCTGACCGATAGCGATGACCGCGCCAAAGCCATCATCGAGGCGATGGAATCGATTGAAGGCGATTATGAGAATCTGCGCGGCGTCCTGCCCAAGAGCGAATATCAGGAACTCGACAACAGCGTTCTCGGCCAGCTGCTTCGAACGCTCAATCCCGACGAACTTAAGCGTGTTTCGGGCGATGTTTTCGGTCGCATCTACGAATATTTCCTTACCCAATTCGCCGATCAGAAAGCCCATGACGGTGGCGAATTTTTCACGCCAATCTCGCTGGTCTCGCTCATCGCACACGTTATCGATCCCCAAGGCGGAACCGTTCTCGATCCCGCCTGCGGTTCTGGAGGCATGTTCGTACAAAGCGCCCGCACTGTGGAAGAACAAGGTCAAAGCCCCACCGAACGCCTCACCTTTTACGGTTATGAAAAGAACGCTACGACGATTCGTCTGGCCAAGATGAACCTGGCGGTTCACGGATTGGAAGGCAATATCCAAAAAGTAATCACCTATTACGAAGACCCGCACGAACTGTTGAACAAAGCCCACTTCGTGATGGCCAATCCCCCATTCAATGTTGACGAGATCGATGCCGATCAGGTCAAAAAAGATCCCCGTTTGCCGTTCGGTCTTCCGGGGACGAACAAGAAAGGCAAGGTTTCCAACGGCAATTACATCTGGATCAGCTATTTCTATAGTTATCTAAACGAACAGGGCCGAGCGGGATTCGTGATGTCGTCCCAGGCTTCCAGCGCTGGGCGCGACGAAGCCAAGGTCAGGCAAAAACTCGTCGAGACCGGCGATGTGGATATCATGGTCGCCATCCGCTCCAATTTCTTTTATACGCGCACGGTCCCGTGTGAACTGTGGTTCCTGAATCGAGACAAACCCAAGCAGCATCGGGATAAGGTGTTGATGATCGATGCGAGGAACGTGTACCGCAAAGTCACGCGTAAGATTTACGATTTCAGCCCGGAGCAGGAACAAAACCTTCTTGCTATTATTTGGCTGTATCGAGGTCAAACGGAAAAGTATTTCGATCTTGTATCCTCTTACTGCCAGCGCACGATCGATGAAGGAGATGGTTGTTTCAATCTTTGTGACGCCGATGGTGAAACCACCGAGCCTTTGCCATTATTCATAAACTCGCTGATCGCTCTGCAGCGGTCGTTGCAGCCCTTTCTAAAGACGCTGCCCGCCGACGGTCCGCACGCCGAAGC
>CAZFOX010000751.1:0-2944 GCA_964520565.1 uncultured bacterium
AACCAGATCGAGCAGGTGATCATCAACCTGGCCGTCAACGCCCGCGACGCCATGCCACGGGGAGGGAAACTCAGCATTGAAACCGGCAATGTCGTTTTGGACGACAAGTACGCCATGCAACACGTGGCGGTCTGGCCGGGGAAATATGTCATGCTGGCGATTAGCGACAACGGATGCGGAATGAGCAAAGACATTCAATCTCGTATTTTCGAGCCCTTTTTCACGACCAAGGGCAAAGGCGAAGGAACGGGACTGGGGTTATCCATGGTCTATGGCATTGTGAAACAAAGCGGCGGCAATATTTTTGTTTACAGCGAGTTAGGAAAAGGAGCGGTCTTTAAGATTTATCTTCCCCAGGTCCAGGAGGATTATCGGTTGATGGACAGCGGAGAGGAGGAAATTCCCGTCCCCCGGGGAACGGAAACGATTTTGTTGGTGGAGGACGAGCGGTCGGTTTTGTCGCTCGCCCAACAAATTCTATGCGATTTGGGCTATACGGTATTACCGGCTGCGAGTGCCGAAGAAGCTCGTAAACTGTTCCATTCTAATTCGAAACCGATCGATCTTCTCCTGACCGACGTCATCATGCCTTACGAGAGCGGGCGGGAATTGGCCGATTCGTTACTCGCCATACTCCCAACCCTGAAGGTCCTCTTCATGTCGGGGTATACCGATAATGCCATCGTTCATCACGGCGTTTTGGAATCCGGGATCGCTTTTCTTCAGAAACCTTACACTCCCTCCAAACTGGGGATTAAAGTTCGTTCTGTCTTGGACTCATAATTTCTCCGTGATTATCCTATTCGGTATAATCCCGGAGAGTATCTTCCCGAATGACTGGCAGATTCGATTCCATAAACCGCTGAATTTCCTCCAGAGAAATCGGAACGGTTGCGCCGGGTTGTGTGGCAACCAGCGCGCCTAGCGCATTCCCAAACCGGCAGCATTCGCGGAGAGGACGGCCTCGAAAAAATTGATCGAGAAAACCCGCCGTAAAAGCGTCGCCCGAACCGCAGGGATCGACAAGCTGGACTGAATACCCCGGCTCGTACACGGCTGTCCCCTCCAAAGAAGCGGCAAATACGCCTCGTTCGCCCAACGTTACCAGACACTGTGAAAGGGGCCAGCGTTTCATCAAGGCGGCGCAAAATCCGGGGATATCTTTCGGCAACGAAAACAATTCGGCTAAAAACGGCGCTTCCAGTTCGTTGAGTTTCAATACATCGGCCTGTTGCAGGGACTGCTGGATCGTCTCAGTCGAATAACAATTCTTACGCAAGTTGATATCCAACAGTTTCAGTGCGTGGGACGCATTCTCCAGAATCCTCCACAGCGTTCTCCGGGAGGTTTCGCTCCGCTGCGCCAGCGTTCCAAAACAGATACAATCGGCCTGGGACGCCGCATCCAATATCTCGTCCGTGTATTGAATCTCGTCGTATGCCACATCCGGAACGATGTAATAATCGGGTTGATTCCGTTCGTCCAATGTAATTCGAACGGTTCCAGTAGGCTTTGTATCGTCCCACTGAATAAAATGGGTATCCATTCCCAGACGCTGAATGCGCTCCCAGGCCAGTTGGCCGTATTCGTCCCTTCCCAATCGGCTAACCATCCGGGATTGATACTGCAAGGAATGCACCCGGTAGGCAAAATTGAAAGGCGCTCCTCCCAAAACAGCCCCGCTCGGCAGAAGGTCCCACAATATTTCCCCCAAAGAGAGGATCGTTTTTTCCGTCATAATACCTACACTCGGATCGGATCGTTTGGGTAAAGCATAAGAAAAAATGTGAGATATTGGAATGGCGGAGTTACTGGAAAGAGGAAAATCGGTCTTGGATTTGATAAATAATATCTATTTGCCATTCACGTTGTTATATGCTATTATGGATTACAAAAACAGTAACCGAAAGAGTGTCGATAAAATGAAAATGAGCGATGCGAAAAAACTCATCGGATGTTGCGGGTTATATTGTGGATTATGCGCCAAGTATCAGTCCCAGGCGCCGAGCCGCTGCATGGGTTGCCAGTTAGGGGAACAACACTCGTGGTGCAGTATTTGGAATTGCTGTGTCAAGAAAAAGCAATTGCAAAATTGTACGGAATGCAGCGACCGATCGACCTGTGCGATATTTGAAAGAAGAAAAGTGATGGAGTGGATTCCAGTGGCGGAGAATATACGCCAAATTCACGAAATTGGAATCGCGGGGTGGCTGAAAGAACAAAAGGTGAGACAGGCATTATTGGAGGATTTTCTTGAGAACTATAATGAGGGCCGATCCATGAATTTTTATTGTAAAACCTTCGCAAGAATGCCAATTCAAATGATTCAACAAGCCATCAAAGAATCAAAAGTAAAACTTACATCGGGAAAAGTGGATCCGTCTAACAGAATAATGAAAGCCAAAATTCTAAAGAAAGAAATCATACAGTCAGCTTTTAATGCCAATATAAACTTGAAGTAGAAACTGATTTGTTACCGTGGTGTGACCCTGGAAAATATTTAGGATCTCGATAGAGTCAGAAAGTATAAAGAAAGGGTAACAGTTTAGCCGATTGAAGAGAAACCATTGTTTTAGCCCTGAAAGGGCGTAATAAGATAGCCTAGGTCAATGGCCTGGGTATGTGGTAAAAAAGATCGTAAGCCCTGGAGGGGCGCAATAATGTCTCTGATATTCTTCATACGGCTAAAGGATTACAAGAAAGGAATATCGGGGCGATTTGATTCGAGCCAACGACCAATTGTTCCTCATGTAGTTCTACATTAATCGCATTTTTTAGTAAGTAATATTCCCTCAAATAGTTACGCAAAGATATAAACGGGTTATTGGGCTTCAATGGGGCCACTGACTTTCATCAGTGGAAACAAAAATTGCCCACGTAGCATTACTTGTATCGGATCTTCCAGAGCCCAAACGAGGATAAGTTCAAGGAGGGGAGGGGGATA
>CAZFOX010000752.1:0-2940 GCA_964520565.1 uncultured bacterium
CATTGAGATACATGGTGGTGGAAGAGAGAAGGATAATTTGTGTGGAAGAGAATTGTGGATTGGATTTGATTTTTCTCGCCAGTTCCATACCGTTCATTCCCGGCATGTTGTAATCGACGATTGCGAGGGGGAATGGATTGCGATACGCGTAAGCTTTTTCCAGTTCCATCAGGGCAAAAAAGGCATCATTGGCCACCGTGGGTTTCATTTGCCAGTTTGAGGTCATCGATTCGAGGATTTTTCGGTTTGTGGCGTTATCGTCCACGATGAGAATCGGCATATCGGATATATCGTGTATGGAGTATACCGGATTTTCTTCTCCGGTTCGTGGAATCTGGAAGCGGCACGAAAAATGAAAGGTGCATCCCGGTGAGTCGCCGGTTCCCGGCCAATCGGGATTCGGACTTTCCACCCAGAGCCGTCCCCCCATTTTATTGACCAATTGTTGGCAAATGGGCAAACCGAGACCGGTTCCACCGTATTGACGAGTGGTGGTGCTATCGGCTTGCTCGAAAGGAAGAAAGATCGCTTCCTGCCGTTCTTTTGGGATACCGATCCCAGTATCCCGGATTGAAAAATGAATTTCGATTTCTTCGTTCGATTCTTCTTTCCCGCGTTCCACAGAAATCAGAATTTCTCCTTTGTGAGTGAACTTAATGGAATTACCCGCCAGATTGATCAAAATCTGCCGCAAACGAATACGATCTCCAATCAGGTGGTCGGGAACGTCGGGAGCGACATGACAGAGAAGTTCAAGGTTCTTTTCATCCGCACGGTTAGCCAGAGTCCGGGCTGAATCATGCAGCATGTCACGGAGATGAAATTCGACTGGATAGAGATCGAGTTTCCCGGCTTCGATCTTGGAAAAGTCTAAAATATCGTTGATGATTTGTAATAGTGTATTCGCCGAATCGAGAGCGTACGTCAGGTTCTCATGTTGTTGGGGGGTCAAGTCGGTATTGAGCGTGAGTTCCGTCAGTCCGATAATTCCATTCATCGGAGTACGGATTTCATGGCTCATTTTGGCAAGAAAATCGCTTTTGGCCCGGTTGGCTTCTTCGGCGGTTTCTTTGGCGACTGTGAGTTCCTTGTTGACCTGGGATAATTCCGCCGTGCGCTGGGCAACGCGGTCTTCCAATTCATCGGTCAATTCCACGAGATTGTTGTTGATTTTCATGAAACGAAGCACCAGGAAAATCGATGCCGCGATAATGACCAAGACGGTTGCGAGGGAATTTCGGGTAATCGCGGTTTTCAGGGCTGCGATGGAATCGAATATCTGCTTCTCGTCATATTTCAAATAGAGAGTAGAAAAACGCAAATATGTATATCCCGCCGTCTCGCCGGTTTTCCATCCACTATGGCAACTTAGGCAGGATTCCAGAATTATTTTCGGTTGATAAATGTGAATGGCGTCGTTGGCTTGCTCGATGAATAATCCGCTTTTCTCCTCTCGTAATTTTTCCATGAGGTCGGATGGAATCCGTTTCCCCAGGTTGGCATCGTTTGTGGAATGAGAGGCGATTCCTTCCCGAGAGTATAGGGAAAACTCGAGCAAGGCGTCGGTTTGGGCCTGCTCGTGAAGAAGGCTATCGTAAGCAGACATATCCCCGCGAATCATGTATGAATCCGCACCTCGCCGCAGACTGTGAAACAAGTTGATGGCGTTTCGTTTTTCCCGTTCCTGGAGGCGTTGGATATTCGCGTCTCCCATCAAGCTGATTCGCACAACAACACTGCGAAAAAGTAATATCTGAGCAAGAGTGACTACGGCGATCAATCCTAGTAGGAGAGTCAGAATCAGAAGCGTGTTTTTTCTCATCGCAGTGAGGTACCTTGGCCGTGTATGAGAGTAAATACGATCGAATCGAAAGTCCCTGTATCGATAAGCCATGTTATCATAGAGAGGGCTAATCAGGATATTTTTTTTTACATAATTTTCTGTATTGATCTCATTCCATTTACTCAATAAATAAAGTACTGAATATATAATTTAATAGGGAGAATAGGATTTTTCAGGTTCAAACGATCGAAAGAAGATATCCTCTGTGATCCGATATGGTTGGGTACTTATCTATTGTTATTATCCCGATCAAGGAATAATGTTGAAAAAAAACTATATAAAATCGGTTGTATTTTGTTATATTTATTATTAAAATAAGACGATCTATATGAATGAGTATTTGAATTGTATTTATTATCCGAGATACCCAGTCCAAACCAATTGGTTTGAAGGACAGGGGGAGAATTATGAATGACAACGTGGATCATTCCATTCCGAAATCCGGTTTTGGCTTATGCCGGTGGTGTGGGCAAGAGAATCAACGTTTGCAATATCTGATGTGTCCCAAATGTTTTCGTATCGCCAATATGATACCATCCAAGACGATGGTATTGCTCAATCGGCCCGATGTGAAAAAACAGTTGGGCGCAGAGGGCGCGACGATTCGAAATATCACACCGGAATTACGCCGTTTTCTTTCCGATCCCCAGACGCGGTTTCTTCCCGAACACAACGATCGAAAACATTGGGAAGAAATGCTGCAGGAAGCGGCCGATAATGTAGCCCCCAAAGACGTTCGAGCTTTTTTGGAAGAGGTGGTATCCCGGGGAGATCACGATCTCCCCTCTTCCGATGATGAGTTACTGGCTCTGGTGGGAATGGAAATTATTTTGCGATTCGTATTGCATGTCAGCGTCCTCCGGGGATTGCTGAAACTCGATATCGATGTGGGAGAAGATGAGTTTTTCGATGAAATATGCCAGGACTGCATGGAAGAAGCGATATTAGACGATCCAACGCAGGGTATCGTTCGGGAAAAACCCACTCCGGAAAATCATGCCTCCGAACCCAAAGCGGGCATGAAAGTCCGGGATTTGATTATCAAAAAATACGGGCGGTAAGAATCCGATTCTATCAAATTCGGTCAATGTCTGAAG
>CAZFOX010000753.1:0-2937 GCA_964520565.1 uncultured bacterium
AAACACGCAGGGGGATTCATACACCGCAGATTTTTTCAATCCGGCCTGCGATAGTTTTTCCCATGCATTTCCCTCACGAATCGTTTCCACGGCATGTTCCAAAGGAAGATAGTGGTATACGCCATCGGATAAAACGACATACAATTCGAGAGGATAAAAAGCGCCAGCGGAAGGTGCAGTGCGTTTCTTGGAATCCGGCCGAGTGATCCCCTGCGCCGCCCATAACAACCTGCCGATTTGCTCCCACGACGGCGTATCGGCACGAAAGGCGCGAACCGATTCCCGTTTCCACAACGCCTCTTCGAGAGAGATCGAACCTTGGTCGGGCACTTGGGGAAGTACGATTTTCTTGGCCGATGTTGTCTCTTCCGAATAAACGGCTTGACCGCTTAAAAAAACAAAAACGAATACCCAGATTCCCAACGAGAATAGACCTGTTTTCTTCATGATCGCCTCCTCTAGAAAGCCGGTTATAACTCCAATTGTAAAGATTCCATTCCCTGACATACAAAAGATGCAAACGATACTATCGCACTGTTAGCCAGATGCTTTAACGACCTGCGTCGCCGGAAGCAATGATAATCTATTTTTTTGTAAGATTTTCATGGATTCAAGGATATTCCATTTAGATGCATTAGTACGGCTATCCTCTTGGCGATAAAGAGTAATCATCGTGAGTCACAGGTAAAAGGAGCGACGGGTATGTTTCTTCGAAAATGGTTTCTGCGAGTGAATCTATTTTTTTTAGATTCTTTCATGACGTTTCTGCGAGTTTATCTCTCCAACATCTTTTGGAGCCTTGAAAGAATTTACAGAAACCCGAATTTCAAATATCTGTGTCTCGAATTTGGATTCGCCACCGTTTTTATTCTCTCCATTCCTTGCGCCGAAAACAATCCCTATATCCTCCACATTCCCAACAACACAGCCGTAGTCGCCATGTTCGATGAAAACCGGTCTTTGGAGAAGGAATATCAAATTCTTTCCAAGGTATATTTCAAGGCTGGCGAGTATTCCTTTCCTTCCGAATATGGAACCTACCCTCTTTCCCTCATCGACCGTGTGGAATTCGGCCCGGAAAGAAAAACGGGAATTCCTCAAAAAGACGGAACGTTAACCGCCAAATGGACGGTATTTGGGACTCTCCAAAGTATCGGCTATACCTACGAGCAGGATATTGATTTCGAAGGTAAAACGTTTCACCTCAAATGGGATTTTATCAACATCAATATATTCACCGGCAATTTGGAAAAAGACCGGCTGGTATTGGAAGAACCCTATCTATCGAAAGGGATCTATATGATCGGCCAATGGGAAGATCAGGAAGATTGGATCCGATATGCTTCCGAGACTTACAGCATCTTCCCCCCCTACCTGCTCGATGTCCAATTGGAGAGCGGGCAGAGCGTGAAACTCTATTACCGTTGGTGGATGCCGATGGCAGCGTCGGGTCCGGCCAAACTGGTTTATGCCGATGTGGATATATTGGAAGGAACGGCGAAGCAAACCGATTACTGGAAACTGGTCTATTCCGCATTGCATCACAACTGGGATGAAAAGTTCTGGGTGTTCTTCGATCGACCATTGGAGGGAGCGTATGGTATTGCGGTATTACGGCGAAACGCATATCCGGGCGAAACGCCGCAAGTCTATACTCTCGATGCCAATCTGAAACCCCTCCGCCAGATTGCGATCGAGAAGATGACCTGGAGTAAAATCGACACAATCCCCTACCCTTCCTCTGTTTGGGGATGGGATAGATATTAAAACGATTCAAATAAGCATTCATTTCACGTTCTATTTTCGAAACGTGAATTGGAACGAAATAACACGAATGACTCGGAGAGTTCAACCGTTTTTACTGCATACCAACCAACAAAACAGATCGTCATCCGATTGCTTTACTTTGTTCGCAATAATAGAGAACAGAACGTTAGGTTCTTTATTTGTTTTTTATTTTCTCTTTCTTTCACCGATCCAATTCAGGGCTGTATTTTTTGCGCAATTGGATTGAAACGTCCACAGCATTCCCGACGGGTTGAGAGGGATAAGGATCGCTTTGATGAGTCCACGATTCCTCCCAATTCTTAATTTCCTGCGTGAACGCATCGTTGTTGAACGACTTATCTTCCGCAAGCGATTGCTCGAGACATTCGAAAAACCGTTGCCAACGGGGAAGATAAAAACCGGCAATCAATCCCGACCATTCCTTGCGGGCGTAATCATGCAGGGACGATTCCTCACCTCCCCACAGAGTAATCACATTCCGGGCATTCCATTCATAAAGCCGCCGCTCCTCTTCGCTATTTCCCCAACGCTTGGCGTCTTCGATCCATTTTCCCAGCAGGAATTCCGTCCGGGTAGCGAGCGCTCGATCCAGATCGCGCAATAGTTCCAGAAAATTCTCGGAAGCCTACCGGAATGATTCCCCATTTTTCTCCCGATAGGCGGCCATGACCCGGATGTAGAATTTTCGCGCTACATTGGAAAGCACCTGGCGCGTCACATTGATCAGATCGAAACAATACGTATCCGTTTGTTTGATATCCACTCCGCAAGACAACAGCTGATCCCAGGCGGCTGTCAATTCATTGGATAGAGTGGGCGAATCGAGCGATTCATCAGCTTCATAGCTGGGCCGCTTCGTGACGACCGAATTCGGCGAATGGGTGTCGTTGTAGACCGATTTTTGAAGTAATGTCCAGGCTTTTTGAGTAGAAGGCGAGGGTCGGCCATAACGGCGAATTGCGTAATCCGCTATCCACTTGTTTAAATCGACGGGTTGATAGTCACGCCAGATCCGTTCGGTCATAAACTCGAACACGACCGGATTGTAATCCAATCCTTCTTGTATCATTCCGACGCCGGATAAATTTCCTCGTTCCGGGTGCGTGACGGCCCGATGGAGTTCTTCATTGATACGCGGCAAGGGGCCAC
>CAZFOX010000754.1:0-2937 GCA_964520565.1 uncultured bacterium
AACAGGACGAGCAGTATCGCCTTCGGCAAATTGAATGGATGCGCCAAACTCGCATGGCGGTGGTCGTAAGCGAGGAACAAGGTGAGGTTGAGAAATTTCGTAAATGGGATCTGGACATCAAGCCGCATCGCCGCCTGATTAAAGACGGCATCGATCTTCCCGAAGCCATGTGCAATAAACCGCAGTTCCGAAACATGCTGCGCCTGGAACTCGACGACGCTTTCAAAGAAGAAGAACATCCGTTTCGCATCGCCATTGTTTGCGCGATGTGGCTGACGGGATTTGACGTACCGAGCTTATCGACTCTGTATTTGGACAAGCCACTCAAAGCGCATACGCTGATGCAGACGATCGCGCGAGCCAACCGCGTGAATGAAGGAAAGAATAACGGGATGATCGTGGATTACTGCGGCATCCTAAAAAACCTGCGTAAAGCGTTGGCGACGTTCGCCGGTACGGGCGACGGCGGCAGAGGGGATCAAGACGGAGAAAAAGAACCTGCGAAACCCGACGAGGAACTGCTGGCCGATCTGGCGGAAGCCATCGCATTTGTTCGAGCGTTTCTCAAGGAGCGAAACGCATCGCTTGACGATATTATCAATAACACCGGCTTTGCGCGAAACGCAGCTATTCTGGCGGCGAAGGAAGCCGCCAACGAAAACGATGAAACCCGAAAACGATTTGAGGTAATGTGCAGGACTGTCTTCACCAAGTTCAAGGCATGTATCAATGTCGAAGGCGTTAACGCTTATCGGAACGATTACGAGGCGATTAATGTTGTGTATAAAAGCCTTCAAAAAGATCGAGAGAAGGCGGATATCTCCGATATCATTCGAGAGTTACACAAGGTTGTGGATGAAGCCATTGATACCCAACCGGATCGAGTGGGTGACGAGTCAGAGACTTACGATATTAGCAAGATTGATTTCGACCGCTTGCGCCAGGAATTCGAACGATACCCCGCAAAGAGAACAATCGTCCAGAACCTTAAAACAATCATCGAAAAGCGGCTTCAACGTTTGCTGCAACAGAATCCATTACGCACGAACTTTCAGGAACATTATGAAAAAATCGTGCATGAATACAACCTGGAAAAAGACCGCGTGACAATTGAAAAAACATTTGAAGATTTGCTCCGATACTATAATACATTGGATGAAGAGGAAAACCGGGCCTTTCGAGAGGGCCTCGATGAAGAATCCCTCGCGGTATTCGACCTTCTGAAGAAATCTGAACTTTCACCCAAGGAGATAAAATATATAAAAGAAGTCGCTGTAAATCTTTTAGACAAAATAAAAACCCGCATCCAGGAAATTGACAGTTGGAAAAGCAGAGAAGCGACTCGCGACGCCATTCAGTTGGTTATACGAGATTTCTTATGGAACGACACAACGGGATTGCCCATAGACCAATATACTGAAGATGACGTTCGCTTCCGTGCTGATGAAGTATATCAGCATGTTTACCGAGTATACCCAACAGTGCCATCCCCTTTTTATCAGTCACAGAGTGCCGCATGATAATCTGAGATCAATCATTTTGGGTTAATAAATAAACCCCTCTCTTTTTCCTTTCTAAATGCCCCATTTGTTCGAGTTTTCTGAGGTGTTCGGTGGCGGTGTTTTCGGCGATTCCGAGTTGTTTGGCGATTTGTTTGGCAGTGACTTGGCTGGTTTGTTGGGCGATTTGGTAGATTTCGGCTTGGCGGAGGCTGAGTTTGGCGGCTTCGAGGTTGCGCTTGAGAGTTTGGGCGAGCTCGGCGGGGACGGTTTGGGTGGCGAGTTGCTTTTCGGTTTTATCGATGAGTTTGCCGAGTTCCTGGCGGTGTTCGCCGAGTAGGCTGAGGATTTCTTGGTGGTTTTTGTCGGTTGAGCTGAGGATGAGGGAGTGATTGTCGGATAGGTCGGTGTGGATGCTGTGAAGCTTGGTTTTGATGGAGTCGAGATCGTTTTTGAAGGTGCCGAAGGCCATGCCATAGAGGAAGTCGCGATTGGGGGAGAGGGCGGGGGTGTTATCGATCCGAATGGCGGCGGGCTTGATTTCGTGCTGGGTGGGATCTTCTTTGCCAGTGATTTCGGCATATTCGGTTCCCCGGAATCGTTGCGTTAGCCAATCGAGGATGCCCATGCGAGGATTACGAGTCGCTCTGGTTAATAAACGTTTCGATTGGATTCCGGTTGTTTCAACGGTTCCACGGGAAATTTTCTGGGTTTGCTTCTATAAGAAATTTTCTTAACTGTGAGCACGTTTCCTATGGAAACGGGGATTCGTTCTGCGGATGGGATGGATGCTCTTTTCCTTTGTTTCTATCCAGTGGTAACGATTAAGCAATCGTTTTATTATCTATTTATTATCAATATAGAAAAGATTAAGATAAATAAAGGAAAAGGTCTTTTTCCTTATTCCATAGGTTCCATCGGAAATCTGCTCTCAGTTTACCGTCGCCACGGAGCGGTAGTGCCATACAAATATATAGGACCTGTGCTTCTTATGCGTCATGACAGTCCTTCTTTCCGATGCGAAACCTCCGTATTCCACCGAATCGTTCCTGCAGAGCATCTTTGAGAAAACCGCCACCAAGCGGATCGTGATGAATTACGAGCTGCTCAACGATGAGAACCTGATCGGCACCGATCGCGTTCCGGTCATCAACAAGGTCTTCAATCGCAATATCCGCTCGAAACAGATCGAACGCCTGGGGCAGATGCTGGCCTGCCTGTTGGGGAATCAATGCCCATCCAATCTCCTGATTTATGGGCCTTCCGGGACAGGAAAAACCGTGACCTGCCTGCACGTTCTTTCCATCCTGGCTTTGATGTGCGAGCAGAAAAAGATCGATTTCCGCTACTTTTACGTGGATTTAACCTCGCGCCAGACCTGCTTTGGCGCTTTGAATGTAATGGGGCAGGCGCTGGACGAGTCGATTCGCTTGTACCG
>CAZFOX010000755.1:0-2935 GCA_964520565.1 uncultured bacterium
ATGAGAACCGACGCCATCGCCAGCAGCCCATCCTGAGGCTGGAAAATCACCCCCTCGGTTCGGGTGGCCTTGACGCTCACATCATCCTCGCCGATTCCCAGTGGAGAGGCTAACGTCCTGCGGATTCTACGGATATGAGGAGCCATCTTCGGGGCGTCGGTCACCACGGTACAATCCACATTGACCACCCGGTACCCCGCATCGCGCACCAGAATCATGGTTGTTTTGAGCAGTTCGATGCTGTCCGCGTCCTTAAACCGGGGATCGGTATCGGGGAAATGCTGGCCGATGTCGCCCATCGCCAGCGCTCCCAGAAGAGCGTCGATAATGGCGTGGGTCAACGCATCGGCATCGGAATGCCCCAGAAGTCCCACATTATGAGGAATTTCCACTCCGCCCAACACCAGCCGCCGGTTTTCCGCCCAGCGGTGTAGATCGAATCCGGTTCCTATGCGAATCGTCATGGTTTACCCTCGTCGTGTTCGAATAAGAGTATGCTACTCCATTTCCGGCTGGGGATGAATGCGATCGAGTGCGAATCATCGTTCCACTCGAACCGGTTCACTATGTGGTTGCGTGCGGCTTGGAGGGTGGTGTATGATGGACGTCATTATGAAAGTCACTCCAAGGGAGACCGAAATGGTTCGTTGGCGTTACACGATCGGATTATTTCTCATAGCAGGGGTATTCATCATGGCCATTATTCCAAGCGCGCTCGGGCAGGGAGCGAAAGTACACCGTCAAACCGCCCTCTTGACGGTACAGCCCCGATTGGCGGTTCGGGGAAACGAAATCCACGCTTCCATTCAACCCTACGACGATCGGACGCTTCTGCGCGTCTGTTTAAGTGGACCTTCAGGCGAGATATTTGCCCAGGAACAGCTGAAAGGAAGCGCGCCGGTGTTGAATGTGCCGCTGACGATTCCCGATGGGATCGGCGGAAGGCTGCGGGTAATCCTGGAGGCGCGCCGCGGCGGCCATTGGATGCCAGTCGCGAGCGAAGAAATCCATTCGCTTCCCAATTTCTGGAAAGACCTGTGCGAGATGGAGGCGCGGATCGAGAAGATCGAACGGCAGGCGGCCAGTAGCGATACAACTCTCTTGCAAGCCGCCTGGGCAGTTCTGGCTTTTGCGGAAGACCTGAAGGATCGCGTTAAACTGTCCGGGGTGGAGCAGGCATGGGACGTGCAACGGCGGCTGGCCGCTTTACGATCCAAAACCGAAGCCCTCGAAAGCGGAAAAGACCCTTACGCCAACGTGACCGGTTATCAATTGCGGGGGTATCGTTCGGAACTGGACGGTGGGATTCAACTCTACTCCACATATATTCCCAAAGGTTACGGCGTCGACGCCGAACAGAAATGGCCTCTTGTCGTAATGCTGCACGGCGCGTTTTCCAACCACCACCTGGCCTTGCGCCGGGTGATGGGGCTGACAAACCGGCGGGGAGAAAGCGATGCGGAAGCCAAGCGGTATATGCCTTCCCTTCCCGACGTTCCCTATATCGTAGTTGCTCCCAATGGGTTTGAGACCGGCTGGTACCGGGGATATGCGGAAGAGGATGCATGGCGTGTCCTGGATGAAGTACAGCGCCTCTTTTCCATCGATCCCAACCGGATCTACCTGACCGGCCTCAGCATGGGCGGATTTGGAACCGCGAAACTGGGTCTGACAAATCCCGGCCGTTTTGCCGCCATCGCGCCGGTTTGTGGATTTTTCGATGAATTTCTGCTCGATCCAAACGGGACGACGCCCGATTACGTCAAACGGTTTATCCAGGCCAAGATGCCCATCGAATTCGCCGATAACGCGTTTCAGCTGCCGGTGAAATTGATTCATGGCAAGATAGATCCCGTCGTTCCGGTGCGAAACTCGGTCGATTTAGGAAAAAAACTGAATGAACTGGGGTATCGCGCCGAATTGGAAATCTATCCGGATGTCGAACACGATGCCTGGGTGGGAGCCTACGAGAAGGCACGTATATTCGAGTGGTTCTCGCAATTCGAACGCAATCCCTATCCCTCCAAAGTAGTCTATCAAACGGGATATACCGAAGGGGGCGAGTCGTATTGGGTACGGATCGAAGAAGCGGAAACACTGCGGCGCATCGCCCGCATCGAAGCGGAAATATCGGGGAATGAAGTTTCGGTGAAGGCAGACAATATCCAGCGCTTTTCGTTGGCCGTTCCCGATGCGCTGATCGCCGCCGAAAACGTCGCCCGGGTGACGGTGGACGGGCAGGCCATTTACGAAGGGACTATGGGGAGCACGATCCGTTTTCAGAAGGAAAACGGCGAATGGAAATGGATGCGCGGCGAAATCCCTCATCGGTTGTTGCCGCACACCGAGGGATTGTTTGGAGCTCTCAATGGAAAACACGTCTTCGTCTATGGCGATGCCGGAACGCCGGAGGAGAATCGGGAAGCGCAAAGGCTCGCCAATGCACAATCGTTGCCCGGCCCCTGGTCGGACGCTCTGTTTCCGGTTCTGCCGGAATCGGCTCTATCGCCAGAGGTTATGAAAGACAACCACATTGTCATTTACTCGACGTTGAAGGGCTCCACTTTTTTGCAGAACTATATCGCGAATCTTCCCTTCCAGGTGAAAGGCGATCGAATCGAGATGGGGGGACGGGCACTGGAAGCGAATCAGGCTCTGGTTTTTATTTATCCCAATCCCGCCAACCCGGAGCGATATATACTCGCGATCGCGTCGATGACGGTGGAAGGGCTGAAATCGGTCAAATCGCTGAACGCCACGCCGGAATCCCTCTATGAAAACGCACCC
Source organism: uncultured bacterium (assembly GCA_964520565.1). Lineage (GTDB taxonomy): Bacteria > Hinthialibacterota > Hinthialibacteria > Hinthialibacterales > Hinthialibacteraceae > CAZFOX01. The sequence goes on from CAZFOX010000755.1 coordinate 2,788, forward strand.
GGCGACTTCGTTGCGATCGGCCCGGACGGACAGTTCCTCTGGGGAGGGTTGTTCGATAAAGATTGGAAGGTGGAAGAGATAGGGGAGTTTTAGTATGTCTACTCTCGATTTGTTTGAATCCTTGCGGCGAACGCCGGCCTTGCTGGCG
>CAZFOX010000756.1:0-2933 GCA_964520565.1 uncultured bacterium
GCTTAAACTTTTAATCCGGGCTTCTCCCTCCGCCAATCCCTCGAAGTCTTCCACGACGGGTATATCCAGATCGTTAAGGACAATAAACATATCGTCCAAGTCCTCAACGCTCATTGCTTCATCGTTGATCATCCGATTTACGTCGTCATACGTCAGACGGCCGTTTCGTTCCCCTAATTCGATCAGTTTTTTGAATTTGACGGTCTGTTGATGTCGATCTTCGATGACGGCTTGTTTTTGCATGAATGAATTCTCCCAAGGGCAACAGAATAGGACTCATCAACCTCCACTCGATCATCAGAGTGGAAACTGTCTCATGTGATATTAAACCGGTATCGCGCAAATTTAATTCTTTGTTTTCTTTTTGTGAAAAGGGATAGAAAATAAAGGAAAGAACAGAATCGGTTTTCACCGGTTCTTGCATAACGAGGGAACGACCTGTTCGAAAACGCCGTTCCTGGTTTTGTGTACAAAAAAAATCCATTCACTCGATTCTCTCCGAACGTCTTTTCATACAAGTTCATTGAGAACGCACAATCGAAGTATAGACACGAGTTGGAAAACAAACAAGACCGTTCTTACAAGCTTTTTAACCGTTGCCGGCAATCCATAATTACCTCATCGGTAAATTCCATCGTCGAACACGATCCACCCAGATCGGGTGTCGATACTCCCTTCGCCAGAAGGGATAATGTGCTCTCACGAAGTATTTCGCTGAGTTTTAGTTCTCCCAGAGATTGGAACAACAATCCCACAGCAATGAAAATAGCGGTGGGATTGCAGATATTTTTTCCGGCGATATCGGGAGCGGTTCCACCGGCAGGATCGAACATCGCCAGACGGACCGAACCGTTCTCGTCAAAGGAATAATTTCCGCTACCTCCGATTCCCATCGAACCGACCAATCCGCAAGCCATATCGGAAAGAAAATCGCCGTATTCGTTAAGAACGATGACGACGCCATACTCTTTGGGTTTGATGATCAATTTGGCGAGGAGCGCATCGAAAAGTTCCTTTCGATGCGTCACGTCCGGGTACTCGTAAGCTACTTCATCCATGACAACCTGGAAGAGCCCGTCGGTGACCGATTGGATGGTATATTTGGAAGCGGAAGTGACGTTGCGCTTTCGTTCGCGCGCCAGTTGAAAAGCATAACGGGCCGCTTCGATGCAGGGTTTTCTTTCCACAATACGGATCGAGACCGCCGCATCGCGGCCGATCATCCGTCCCGGATCTTCATACGTGCCACCCGTTGCGACGCGAATGATATCCAGATCGATCGTCTCTTTGAAATTGGTCTTGACACCAGGGATGGAGATCACCGGGCGGTGGATGACGCTGAATTGACAGAGACGGCGTAGAATGGCGTTAGGGCTTTCGTTTTCGGTGATCGTGGGATATTTAATCGCGAATCGTGTCTGGACGATGGTGCGAAAGGCTTCCTCATATAGATCTCGCCCGCATAAAGCACGGTTGTTGAGACTGAGATCGACCGGCTTGAATTCGATCTCAATGGGAAGTCCGTCCATCAAGGTATGAACGGCCCGGCTGAGCTCCGGCCCGATCCCATCGCCAAGAAATTCGGTAATCGCATAAGCCATCGAAACCCTCCGATTCGGATTGCCGAATAGCAATAGCGACATTTTACTTGCAGGTTAGTTTTAACGAAGGGACTGAGAAGAATATCCTATTTCGCATTAGGGCGACTTGCTTGATTTTTTGTCCTCATTCTTGATGATATCGAGCTACCGCTCGGATATTGGAATAGAATAAACACCGTAAGCGGATTCAAAGGGCGGGATTCGAGCAATCACCTTGCCGGAAGGATCTATCACGGCGCTGATGCCGGTATTGGCGACGCGTACCGTGTAGTGGCGGTTTTCGGCGGCGCGAAAACAACATTGCGACAAATGCTGTTCCAATCCAGCCGACTGCCGGTACCAAGCATCGTTTGTGATATTGATCATGAAATCCACACCTCGGGAATTGACTTGTTGCCAGAGCGATGGAAGAGTCGATTCAAAACAGATCGTCACGGCAAATCGTACTCCCTGCCGGCTTTGAAAAATCCTTTGATTCATACCCGGTTGAAATATCCCCGCACCCGCTTCTTCGATCAGCGTTTCTATGTAATGAAAAGGCCAATACTGGCCGAGAGGAATCCACTCGCCAAAAGGAACAAGGTGTATTTTGCTGTAAGAGGGCAGAGAAGAGAGATCGATCGGCTCCTGGCTGTAATCGAATACCATTCCCGGTGAGAACAGAAAAGCATTGTTCCAAAATCGCCATTTCCCATCCTCGGTGTATTGCCCGCTAACCGAGCCAACCAGTAATTCAACATCTCCCTGGTTCACGAAGGATTGAATTCGATCGAGTTCCACCGGCAGGTATTCCAGGGGCATTGTCAGAGTGCTTTCCGGCCACACGATCAAATCCGGCCTTGGCCAATCCGGATTTTGATCCAGAGAACGGGTAGAGAGATCGAGATAGACATTCAAGGTTTCTTCTACCGATAGACTCTCTTTCTGTTCCTGTTCGAAAGCGCCTTGAATGAGAGCCACATTAAACGGCTTGGTTCTGTCGTTCGGCTGGTGAATCCTCTGTATTACAGTTTGACCATAGAATTGGCAAAAAGCGGCAGTCGATAAAAACAACAAAAGGAACATACGTTGAAAAATAATGCGATTCCGGGCTGGGATGGCAACATCGTTCTTCTTTTGAAATCGTTTCAGAAACCAATCCAGTTCTGTAGCAAGAGAGGCATTGAGGCCAGCCACAAGAAATGAAAGTCCGGGAACGCCTACCCAATAGGCTGCCTGCCTTATTGGGTCGATGAGATAAAAGCCATGTCCTAGAAATCCCCAGGCAAACGATAACGAACCCAGGGATCGCAGGTATTCCACCCCCGCCCATACAAACGCTGTCATAACCAT
>CAZFOX010000757.1:0-2922 GCA_964520565.1 uncultured bacterium
CGAACCGAAGGCGTATGGATTGGATAGATCGAACCACCGAGTCAGAATCCGTTCGCAGATATTGGTGGCCAAAACGGCGGCGAGTGTATTGACGAAATTGTTGCCGACCAGAATGGTTGCCAGAAAGCGGTTGGGTTCGTTGAGCCAGAGTTCCATTTTGTTGTAAGTCTCTTCATTTTCTCCGAACAACCGTTTGACGCGTATTTTACTCATGGAAGTCAGAGCGGTTTCCGAACCGGAAAAATATGCGGAGACAACGAGGCATACAAAAAATGCCACGCATTGAATGATAAGAAACATATCTTGTGAGAACCAGGTACTGTCGGTATTCATTGTATTTTCCAACATACAGATTCGTACGTCAGATTTTCCTCCCCAGGTCAAAATGATTTAGAATGTCATCCGGGCATAAGCCTTTTGGATAATAGGGTGAATCGAATCGTTTCAGTTCAGCAATCAGATGCGCTTCCGCATCATTCCATTCATCCCGGTTTTCGCCTTCGTGATCGTGGCCGAGTAAATGCAAGAACCCATGAAACAGAAGTTCGCAAATCTCTTCCATGAGGTTGTTGCCGAAATTGTCCCCCTGCCGCCGGGCGGTTTCAAGAGAGATCACGATATCGCCCAGGGGGTAATGTTGGCCTACCGGTTCGCCTTCCCGAAGAGAGAACGAGAGGACATCGGTGGATCGATCCTGGCCACGATAATCGCGGTTGAGCCGTTGGATGACGGTATCGTCCACCAGTGCGATCGATAATTCAGCGCCGCTTTCGCCGGCGGCTTCTAGAAGCCGTTGTGCGAAATCCATCAAGAGAGCCGTATCAATGGGAAATGGCGCCGCATCGGCGTCGAGAAGAATCGTTCCCGATTTGGATTGAGGACGTTCCGGCGTATCGGATTCAGACGAGAACGGCCGGTCGTCTCCCCGAGTGGATGCAGACATGATGGCTTCCTTACTCCAGTTTCAAGGCGATCGGTTGATCTTTCGATCGCTCCGAACCATTCGCGGAAGAGGTTTTTTCCTCGGCGGTTTCTTTCCGGGCCGATCCGCCGGGTTCCGGGGAACGCGCGGGCGTCTCGCCCGCCGTTTTTTCGGAATCGGTTTCTTTTTCTTTCTCCCGGGAAGGCGATCCCGACGGATAAACGATTCGTTGGTGCAGCATGGATTGAATCGTTTCGGAGAAAGTCAAAAACAATTTATGAAGGTCTTTCAGGGTCAGATTGCAATCATCGAACTGGCCGTCCATAAACCGATCGTTGACGATCTTGCGTACGAGTTGTTTGACTTCGCGTTCGTTCGCATTTTCCAGTGTGCGCGAGGCGGCTTCCAGGGCGTCGGATAGCATGGCGATAGCCGTTTCTTTACTTTGCGGTTTGGGGCCGGGGTATCGGAAATCGGATTCCTTGACCGTTCCTTCGGATCCCTGTTCCTCGAGCGCCTGATGGTAGAAGAAACTCATCAGCGTGGTTCCGTGATGTTCGGGGATGAAATCGACGATCACCTGGGGTAATTTGTATTTCTGCGCCAGTTCGATGCCGTGTTTGACATGGCTGCGAATCAGGAAACAGCTCATATTGGTGGTTAATTTGGAGTGTTTGGCCTTGTCGGCGCTGGTTTGCTGGTTTTCCACAAAATACTGCGGTTTGACGATTTTTCCGATGTCATGATAGTAACACCCTACGCGGGTAAGAAGGGCGTTGGCGCCAATGGCTTCCGCGGCGGATTCCGCCAGGGTGGCCACCCGCATGCTATGCTGATACGAACCGGGGGCTTCCTGTTCCAACCGTTGAAGGATTTCGTTCTTCTGGCTCAGTTCCAACAGTTTCATATCGGTCACGACGCCGTAAAAATCTTCAAAGATCGGCAGGAGGGCCATGGAGAGGATCGAGATGAGACCGCCGTTCACGCCACCCCAGATCAGCGCCCACTTCAATTCTTCGGCGCGTTCCAATAATTGTTCGATATATTTGTATTGATTGAGAGACAAAGCGACGATCAGAGTGCAGGCGAGGAAAATCGCCACACCGCCCGCTCGATAGAGGTCGCTTCGCTGGCGGATGCGTGAAACGGTATACACCGCACCGCACGATGTGACGAAGTAAACGAGGATGTAAGGATGCGCCAGTTGGTTCGTTCCTCCATTCAGGATGATGCCCATGTAGATGGCGGAAAGGGCGCTTGTAAACAATGCCAACCGGGCTTTCACCAACAATGTCAGAATCACGCCCAACGCGCCGAGAGGAACGGCGTAGGCAACGTTGGATAGTTTATGGCTTCCCAGATCGAGGAGGGAAAGATGCACGGCGACGCGCGTCAGAGCGAAAATCATCAGGACGGTGAGCAGGATGACCGTTACTTTTCGCGTATCGCGGGCCACGTCGGAATGATAGGCTTTCATGTACCGCAGCATGATAATCACATACGACAGCGACAGCAGCAGGTATCCGACTTCAGCCAGAGGCGAAATTCGCATCTGGTTACGCAGATTGGTTAATGCCTGCAGGTGTTCTTCGGTCACCAGTTCGTTTTTGCCGATCAGGGTTTCATCCTTATTCACATGGACGACGACGGGTTGAACTTCATGCCGGGCTTTTTCTTTCAATGCCTCGGATCGTTCCTTGTCGTATATCAACGTGGGGCCGGTATACGCTTCGGCAACCAGGTCTTTGGCCAGTTCCAACGCCGCATAATCTTTAACGGGATCGGGAAAATTGGCGTTAATCCGTTGGGCAAATTGTTCCATAAACTGCGGCAGAGTACGAATTTCCTGTGCCGGGGCAGCGTATTGGGTTCCATCCGGAGAGATGAGAGTAACGGGAACGGAAGGGCGAGTGGCGATCGCCTGGTTGGATTTGCGAGGATCGTCCAGATTGAGGGGACTTGCATTTTCGGTAATACCCCGTCCCGCCGCCGCGTCGATT
>CAZFOX010000758.1:0-2922 GCA_964520565.1 uncultured bacterium
GCAATGACATTGCGATACGTTCGTGTCATTGCGAACGAAGTGAAGCAATCTAAAAACCGGATCGTTGTTTTTACTCGACACTTTTTGTTGGCCGCTCTACTAGTTGGAATGAGAAAGGGTGGGAGAGAACAAATCACCCACCCTTCGATCCCGGCTACCAGGTATCTGTTATTTGATATCGATCCAATCGAAGCCGATCTTTCCTTCGGAGACCTGAATCTTCAATTCATTCCCATTCCGGCGCAGCACGATCCCTCCCAGATCGATTTCATGCCAACCGGTTTTGGTCACTTCAGCCTTTCGTTCGCTACCGTTCACGGAAAACATGAAAGAGGCGGGAATCGAATCGGCGTTGACTTGAATCCAGACATTTAACGCTTGCGATTCGCCGGAATAGACGTCGTAAGCCGTCCACTCGCCAGCCTGCAATTGGATGAATTGTCTGGAACTGCCCCGACGTCCTTGCGATTGAACGTTCTCGATGGGAACGGGTTCTGAAGTGCGGTAGAACTTTGAGTTTTGAGAGTTATCTTTCACATGGTAGGATTTTCCCTCTCCCTGGTGTCCATAGTTTTCCGCTTGAAGCCGGACGGGAACGCGCCGGAACATGGAGTTCACCACTTCGGGATAATAGACGCAGTTTTCAAGTTTGATGTTCTCCAGAAGTTGCTCGAAGGCTTTCTGCGAAACCGCTTCATCCGGTTTGCTCCCTCCGCGTGAATATTCGACGATGGCTTCCCAACCGTCGGGACAGTTGATGGAATAGGGTGTATTGGCAGTATCCATTTTCTTCCACGGCCAGAACGACCAGCCAATGTTGTTGGCTTCGAAGTACTGGGTGGTTCCCCAATAGATGGCGTTATCTTTTTCACCGGTCTCGCCCACCCAGACCGGAGTATTCAATTTTTCGCGTAGATCGATGAATTTTTGCACACTGTTGAGGTGAGTGGGGCGATCCCAACAGTAGAAATGAAACTGATAGAACATGTTGGAATCGAACGGCTCGCCGAACACCGACCAATCGTTGGCCCAGTCCGCACCTTCGAGAGTGATCATGTGTTTGGTATCGATCTTGCGGATTGCTTCCGTGATTCTCTTATACAACGGTTCCAACAGGTGGTTGTATTTGTTCGCGCCGGTGCGTTGGGGAAGGGGTTCGTTGAGCAGATCGTATGCACAAACGGTGGGTTCGTCCTTATACGTCTCGGCGATTCTCACCCATAGGCGGATCAGGCGATCCTGGAATTTCTCGTTCATGAACAGTTCGGGCTGGTCGTTGGGACTGTCGTCGATGTTCTGTCCGGTCTGCCCGCCCGGCGCGCCATGCATATCGATAATGACATACAGGCCGTATTTCTTACACCATTGGATCAGATTGTCGAGAAGATCGAAACCTTCCTCGACAAAGACGGGATTCTCGTCTTCTGTTAGAAACCGCCGGGCGTTAAGCGCCGGACGAACCGAGTTATACCCCAGCTGGGCGATGCGCTGGATATCCGCTTCGGCGATGTAATTCTTGCGAAACTGAATCCAGAATCGTTCCGCTTTTTCCGGGCCGATCAGATCGCTGACGATCTTTTCGATCTTGCGGGGGCGGTCGCCGTTTTCTCCGAATTTCCACATATACCCCTCGGGAAGCAGCCAGTTGCCTAGCCCCACGCCGCGTAGAAGTACCTTCTGGCCGGTTTCGTCCACCATATCGTGCCCCTGGGTACGGAGAAAACCTTTGGCCTCCGCGGGCAGAGAGACCAAAACGGCGGCGCAGAGAAATACGATAACAGATTGAACGATTGGGATTCGTTTCATAAGCGTACCTTTCAAAGCAGTCCGGTTTGGAAATCGAGGTTGATGATGCCATTCATGAGTTTACCACAATCCGGTAGCGGAAAGTCCAGATCCATGCATTTTTCATAATGCTCTTATGGGGGACTTTCAATCTTTCCTCGAGCGATGGTTGCAAAAAAAACGTAAACGCTTGATAATGGATATCGATGGACGGATATCGAATGCCCATTCCATGTGGCTTGATCGAAAGGTCACATAATTCACAACGCGAAATTGGAGAGAATGGCAATGAAGGCGGACAAGCAACAGACAATTTGCAAGCAATCCAACAATCGGCGGCGGTTTCTGGTGAACACGGGAGGAGCCGTTACCTCGTTCCTGGTTCTTCCCCGGTATGTTCTGGGAGCATCCGAAGTCGCCTCTCCCAGCGACCGGCTCAACATCGCCATCATCGGAACCGGCGGGCGCGGCACGCAGAATATGAAGGAATTGATGCGCGAGAAGGACGTCCAGATCACGGCGATCTGCGACGTGACTGAAGAGGCCGATTACAGCCGTTTTTATTACGGCGGCATTGCGGGACGAGGACCGGCCAAGGCGATCGTCGACGTGCGATATTCTTCCGACGAAGCAACGAAAAATTACAAGGAATGCGGCGTCTACATCGATTTCCGGAAAATGTTCGACGCCGAGAAAGACATCGATGCGGTCGTTGTTGCCACCCCGGATCACAACCACCCGATTACAGCGCTGGAAGCCATTCGCCGAGGAAAGCACGTTTACTGCGAAAAACCTCTGGCGCGAACCATCTACGAAACGAGAGTGATCACTGAAGCCGCCCGCAAAGCAGGCGTCGCCACTCAGCTAGGCAATCAGGGGCATAGCGGCGAGGGAATCCGACAGACCGTAGAATGGATTCAGGCCGGCGTCATTGGCGAAGTGAAAGAAATTCATTCCTGGCACAACGGCGTCAATCCGAAAGCCTTCAATAGCAGCCGTCCGAGCGACACGCCCCCGGTTCCCGAGGGATTGGATTGGGATTTGTGGCTGGGCGCGGCGGAAAAAAGACCCTATCACCCCGCCTATACACCCTATATGTGGCGGGATTGGCGCGATTTCGGAACCGGCCCGATGGGC
>CAZFOX010000759.1:0-2919 GCA_964520565.1 uncultured bacterium
GACTTTCTTCAAGGGCGCGATCAGCAACTGCACGTCTTCCGGTGCATTCAAGTTCGCTTTTTTCGCGATCGCCGCGGCGGGTTGCCCAACGATATCCGCATTCATCAATCCTTTTTGCCGGTCGAATGCGACCGCTTCCAGTTTCGGGATTTCTTCCTCGGAAAGAAAATAGGCCTTTTTACGCAGGAATTCTTCCTTCACCTGGCTGGCGCGGGATTGCTCCACAATAACCGCTTGTTCGCTGGCGCAGATCGTTCCGTTATCGAACAATTTGGAGAGACAGATTTGTTCGACCGCGAAAGGAATATCGGCGCTGTCTTCGATGTAAACGGGTACGTTGCCCGGCCCCACGCCGATCGTGGGCGTCCCCGAGCTGTATGCGCTTTTCACCAGACCGGTTCCGCCAGTCGCCAGAATCAACGCCAGATTCGGATGCGACATGAGAGCCTGGGTCTGTTCGCGGGAAACTTCCGATAACCATTGAATGCAATCGTCCGGCGCTCCTTCCCGTAGAGCCGCCTCATAACAAATCCGGGCGGCTTCCACCGTGCATTTCACCGCCGTGCGCGAGGGGCTGACGATCACGGAATTGCGGGTTTTCAAGGCGCTCAGAATTTTGTAGAGAACCGTCGAGGTCGGATTGGTGACAGGAATGATGCAGAGAATCGGCCCCATGGGTTGAGCGATTTCGATGATACCCCGTTCCTTGTCTTCGCTGAGAATTCCAACCGTCTTCAGATTCTTGATGTCTTCATATACGTATTGCGTGGCCACCACATTCTTGAATACTTTGTCCTGCCACTTCCCCAATCCGGTTTCCTCCGCCGCCATTTTGGCCAACGACACGCGCGCCGCAAAACCGGCCTTGTAAACAGCGCGAACGATTTGATCGTACTGGCTGAAAATGGCGGACGCCTGCGTGGCTTTTTTCAGCACGTCATCGATGTAATTGACGCTTGGATCGCTCATAATTTTCTCCCTGTTTTTGTGTGTATACCCAAGCAAACAAAGCAACTTGATCCGGGGATTCTGCCTTGAATAAAACAGAATGTCAATCGATGAATTCCTGAATGTCAAATTTATTTGGTTGACCGTTATTATTTCCAATTTTCCCCTTGAACCTATGATTTAATCCTTAGGACAATTCAAGATTGGCATGTTTTCACCGAACTACTTCCATACGGCTGGTCTCTTTCCCTCATCTCAGGCTATACTATACATCCAAGGTATACAATCTTTTTGGAGGAACCAGTCATGGGCATGACCATCACGGAAAAGATTCTGGCCCAACACGCGGGACGCGATCGCGTATCGCCCGGCGAAAATATCTGGATCGACGTGGACGTCTTGATGACCCACGACGTCTGCGGGCCGGGAACCATCGGCGTCTTCAAGAAAAAGTTCGGCGAAACCGCCAAAGTGTGGGATAAGAGCAAGGTCGTTATCATTCCCGACCACTACATCTTCACCATGGACACCTACGCCAACCGCAACGTGGAAATCCTTCGCCAGTTCGTAAAGGAACAGGGGCTTGAAAACAACTACTACGACCCCGGCACGCCGCGATACAAGGGCGTCTGCCATGTGGCGCTCCCCGAAGAAGGCCACACCCGCCCCGGCGAAGTGCTCTTTGGAACCGACTCGCATACCTGCACGGCGGGAGCGTTCGGCGAATTCGCCACCGGCATCGGCAACACCGACGCGGGCTTTATCATGGGAACCGGCAAACTGTGGGTGAAGGTTCCGCCCACCATGCGCTTTGTCTTTGAGGGCGCCTTGCCGCCCTACCTGATGGCCAAAGATCTGATCCTCCACATCATTGGTGATATCGGTTGCGATGGAGCGACCTATCGCGCGATGGAATTCGCCGGAGACGGCGTGTACGGACTTAACATCGAAGAACGCATGACTCTGTGCAACATGGTCATCGAAGCGGGCGGCAAGAACGGCGTCATCGAACCCGACGACGTTACGATCTCCTTTGTCAAATCGCGCACCGAAAAACCGTTCAACGTTGTGAAAAACGACACGGACGCAAAGTACTTCGCCGAAAAGGTTTACAATACCGCCGATATCAAACCGACGGTGGCCAAGCCGCATTCGCCCGACAACCGGGGCGTGGCCGAAGAACTGGGCGACGTGAAGATCACCCGCGCTTACATCGGCTCCTGCACCGGCGGAAAGATCACCGATTTCCAGAAAGCCGCCGAAATTCTTGCAGGCCGAACCTGCAAGGTTCCGACTTTCATCGTCCCGGCGACCAACGAAGTTGAAAAGGGATTGAAGGAAAAGAAACACAACGGCAAGACGCTCTACGATATCTTCGCCGCCGCCGGCTGCCAGATCGGCCCTCCGTCCTGCGCCGCCTGCCTGGGCGGGCCGGAAGATACCTTCGGGCGATTGAACGGGCCGGAAGTCTGCATCTCGACCACCAACCGCAACTTCCCGGCGCGCATGGGATCGAAGGATTCGCAGGTTTTCCTCGCGTCTCCCTACACGGTGGCCGCGTCCTCCCTGACCGGAACCATCACCGATCCAAGGAAATATTTATAATCCCGTAGGGTGGGTCGAGCGAAGCGAGCCCCACCGAAAGAAGTCCCTTCTCCCCCCGGGAGAGGGGTAGGGTGAGGGGGCATAACAACCACCCCTCGCTCTTGAAGAAACGAAACGAGGCAACCGAAATGGACGAAATCATAAAAGGCAAAGCGTTCGTGCTGGGCGACGATATCGACACCGATCAGATCATCCCCGCCCATCATTTGGTATACAAACTGGACGACGGCGAAGAATCGAAGAAATACGGCGAATTCGCCATGTCGGGCGTGCCCATCGCCCAATCGGGATTGCCGAAGGGTAACATTCCCTTCGTCAACAAGGGCGAGTGGCAATCCGAGTTCAAGGTAATCGTCGGCGGAAAGA
>CAZFOX010000760.1:0-2903 GCA_964520565.1 uncultured bacterium
TTCTACAGTTCATCATTGAATTGCCGATAATAATAACAACGATTTAGACCCATAAAATCCGATGGAAGAAATATAGCGAATTAGTATTTGAATTTATTCAGGTTACGTTGTATCAGCCATAAAACAGCCGAAAATATTTTGAATGAGCAAAAAAAATATTAATAATTATTTAAGTTTCATTTCCAAGCAGACGATAATGATAGTGGGAAATCAGGCATCGACGAAAGTTCCCATTTATTGTATGATAGAGTGCCAATATGAGGGCAGTGAATGGAATGTAGGGCGCATTCCAGGAGTTTATCATGGTTGACATACTCGGTATAAACACCACACAGACGCAGGCCAGCCGGGTATCGGAGCGTAGCTCGACCCGAAGCGCCTCGACCAAATCCACGCGGGATTCAGGTTCCTCGCCATCTTCCGGTGATCGGATTGAAATCTCTGCCGGAGCGAAAGAAGCCAGCGCCGTCCGCCGATTGGTATCGATCGCGCAAGCGGAACCAGACGTTCGTCCCGAAGCCGTGGCGCAAGCCAAGGAGCGATTGGCCAACGGCGAATTCAGCGGCGTAGAAGTATCGCGTCAAGCCGCGAAAAAAATCCTGGGTGTGTCCTGATCTCCGTAGATAGAATAACGTAACCAGTTCCCCCCTGGCTCTAGCCAGGGGGGATTTTGTTTTAAAGTTTTTTCATTGCAGGAAAGTACAGTTATTGCGAACGAAGTGAAGCAATCTACTTGCTCATGTTGTTGAAAAACCCAGATTGCTTCGCTGCGCTCGCAATGACAATCGCGGGGGGAAAGGGGGATATAGCGAAGGGTGATGCGATGACGAACGGGACTGTCATTGTGAACGAGGTTAAGCAATCCCTCACCGCATGGAGATTAGATTGGGGAAGATATCCACTCCATAATAAAGTACAATATGTACAACGACCCATTCTCTATGGAGGAATCTGTCATGTACCGGCGTCCCTTTTTGGTTTCCCTGCTTTCCACTCCCGCGGCATTCGCTCTTTCCGGTCACGCTGCCAGCGAGGTTTACTCATACGACGTTGCGATCTACGGCGGAACCGCCGCCGGAGCCATTGCGGCAATCGCCGCCGCCGGTCAGGGGATGAAAACCGCTCTGCTTGAACCCCGTTCCCATATCGGCGGCATGGTTTCCGGCGGATTGGGGTGGACGGATTATGCCAACAAGACCGTCATCGGCGGCCTATCCCGGCAGTTTTACCTTCGCGTTGGCGAGCGGTACGAGAAACCCATCGAATGGCATATCGAGCCGCATATCGCCGAAGAAGTTTTCCGGCATTGGCTCGATGAAGCGGGCGTTCACGTCTTCTTTCAGCATCGTCTGGAAAGCCTTGCCAAGGAAAAAAACCGTATCGTCAGCCTGCGTGCGAAAAATGGATCGGTCTTTTCCGCCAAAATCTTTATGGACGCCTCCTATGAGGGCGACCTGCTTCCCCAGGCGGGAATCTCGTACACCTGGGGACGCGAGGGACAGGACGACTATGGCGAGTCGCTAGCGGGACGGCGATATTACAGCCCCAAACACCAGTTTCCTTTCGATCTATCGCCCTACGATGAAAAGGGCGATCTACTTCCACTGGTCTACAGCGGGAATCCGGGACAGACAGGCGAGAGAGACCGCAAAGTGCAAGCCTATAATTTCCGCCTTTGTCTGACCGATGTGAAAAGTAACCAGGTTCCCTTCCCCAAACCGCCCGATTACGATCCCAAGCGCTATGAATTACTGCGCCGCTACCTGATTGAATCAGAAAATCAAAAGAAACTACCAGCATTGGGAAGCCTTCTCAAAATCGACCGCATTCCCAACGGTAAAACCGATATTAATAACAACGGCCCCATCTCCACCGATTACATCGGCGGCAGCTGGGATTACCCCGAAGCCGATGAAAGCCGCCGCCAGCAGATCTGGGACGATCATGTTTGTTACATCCAGGGATTCCTCTATTTCCTGGCCAACGATCCTAGCGTACCCGCGCCGTTGCATGAAGCCATCAATCAATGGGGATTGGCTGCTGACGAATTCACCGATACCGACCACTGGCCCCACCAGATGTACATCCGCGAAGCACGGCGTATGATCGGCGAGAAGGTTATGGTGCAAGCCGATCTCCAAACTCACCGCACCAAAGACGATTCAATTGGGATGGGTTCTTATAACTCTGACTCGCATCACGTGCAGCGTATCCCCACACCGGAGGGATTCGTAATCAACGAAGGCGATATGCAGGTTCCCGTGAAACCTTATGAAATCTCCTATCATTCTATTACTCCCAAACAGGAAGAATGCGGCAATCTTCTCGTTCCGGTTCCCTTCTCGGCCTCGCACGTGGCTTATTCCTCCATGCGTATGGAGCCGCAATACATGATTATCGGCCATGCGGCGGGTGTGGCGGCGGCACAGGCCATCCGAGAAAGGGTTCCCGTGCAAAAGATCGATATCAAAAAGTTACAGGCCACCCTGCACAAACAAAAAGCGGTTCTTAATATGAGTGACGCTAATGAAAACGCCCTGAATCCGATGACTTGATTCAATGGCTGGAATGAGGCGTAGGCGTTTTGAAAAAATGGACTCTCGGATACCATAAGAGAAAATAACCCTGGGAGTTCATTCGTGATCCGAAACGACCTGCACGTACATTCTCTACAAAGTTTCTGCGGTTTTCATACACTTCTCGAAATTGCCCAGATTGCAACTCGTAAGGGCATGGCGCGAGTGAACGTCTCCGATCACGGCGAGGGGCTGGGGCGCGCCATGAATTTCGGTGTGGTGGTCGATAAGCGCAGGCTTCCCGATCCCTTGATCCTGCCGGACGGTTCTTCCATTACGATCCTGCGCGGCATCGAAGCCAACATCATGAACGCGGAAGGTGACACC
>CAZFOX010000761.1:0-645 GCA_964520565.1 uncultured bacterium
GTCTTTTGGCCCGGGGAGTCGATGTGATCTATACCGGATCAGACAATACGATCATGGCGGGATTTCAGTCTGTTTTAAAAATCGCCTATGAACGACGGATTCCCGTCATTGTGGGAGAAAGCGCAAACGTCGAGCGAGGCGGGATGGCGACATACTCGGTTGACTACTCCGAACTGGGGAAAGAGACAGCGCGGCTGGTCGACCGGATCCTTAATGGGGAAGAAGCCGGATCCATTCCAGTGGCGACGTTCAAGGGGACCACGCTTTTTTTAAACGTTAAAGCTGCCGAACGCATGGGAGTGAAAGTCGATCCGGAATTGCAGAAAAAGGCCACGATATTGGAGACGAAGCAGGATTAGAATGGAATTCGGCGTTATTCTGAAATCATTGACCGTTCTGGATACCGGCCTGATCCAAGGCCTGATCCAATCCCTTCTCTCTTTGAGCATTGTTATTACCCTCCTGTCTCTGGATTTTCCCGACCTGACAATCGAAGGATCGTTCCCGTTGGGCGCCGCTTTGGGCGGGGTACTTCTAACTAAGGCCGGCTTTAATCCTTTACTGACCCTCCTCGTTGTCTTTTGCGCGGGATATGGTGCCGGTACTCTGACCGGACTAATCCACGTACGTTTCAAGATGAGTAAG
>CAZFOX010000761.1:691-2903 GCA_964520565.1 uncultured bacterium
TATTCGGTTTCGCTCTGGGTGATGGGTGGCGGGGCTTCCTTGTCTTTGCTTGATAGGAAGACGATTTTTACTTTCGTGGAGAGGGCTGATGCCTCGATAAACGCTGCCTGGATAAGATCGCCGAGATTCTATGCCCATCCGATACAGGCCGTTCTTTTAATGATAATGATCGCCGTATTTTTCTATTTAGGACATCGTTTCTTATCGTCTGAGTTCGGAGTTGTCCTCCGGGCAATTGGAATGAATGAAAACGGTCTTCGGCATTATGGAAGAAAATCCGGGTTTTATAAAATCGTCGGTTTGGGAGTAGGAAATGGCCTCGCTGCGGTGGGCGGGTCGCTTCAATCGCAGGTTCAGGGATTTGCCGACGTCAATATGGGGATAGGGGTTCTGGTTACCTCCTTGCTGGCCGTGGTTCTTGGGCAGGAGCTTTGGTCGCGATTCCGTCTGCCGCTCGAACGGCCTCGTCAGCTTCTTTTCGCGGTACTGATCGGTTCCGTCGCCTACCAGATGGTGATGACTGGAATCATGACCCTCGGAGTACCCCCGACCTCGCTGCGCTTCATTTCCGGGTTTCTTCTAGTCCTTCTGATCGTGTTTAAGTCAAAGAAAGGGGAAGTCAGCTTCAAATGGTAGGTCCTTCTGTCGATCTCGTTGGATTGAAAAAGTACTATTCTTTGCCTGGCGGGAAAGCCGTGGCCGCGCTTGACGGACTAACGCTTTCGATACCGGCCAATGCCTATTTCATAATAACGGGTCCGAATGGTTGCGGAAAAACCAGCCTTTTAAGGGCGATTGAAGGTTCGATCGATTTAGATGCGGGAGAAGTGAGGTCGAACTCTCAGAATTATCGCCTTGTCCATATCTCTCAAGATCCCGCGTCCCGCACCTTTTCTAAATTGACCATTGCTGAGCATTTTATGCTTGCTGAAATAAGCCGAAGGAAGGCCAGTCCCGCGAGGCGAGGATTAAATCTTCTTCGTCTTGATGATTATCGCCGGATGCTGGTGGAATTTAAAAGGGAAGATTTAATCCCTTTTCTTCAGCGGCCCGTTTCGGAATTATCCGGAGGGATGAGACAGGCCGTATCGATTTTATGTGGAGCTATTCCATCGGATAATTCCAATGATTCAGGCCTTCTTCTCCTTTTGGACGAGCCATTGGAATCGCTGGACGCGAAAAACGAGTTGACATGTCTGCAATTGATCGCTCAACTCCATAAAAAAGGTGCTACCGTCATCATGGTCAACCATGATCCTCTTCTTGCGTCGAAAATAGGCGAGAATATCGTTTATCTAAAAACAGGAAAGATATTCCATATTTATAAAAAAAACGCCGGGTTGTCTAGCCACGAAGAATATCATATAATCAGCGAAAAGCTGAGGGAGCTTTATGATCTTCCGTTGAGGGAGAGTGACGATGGCGGGAACGTCCTCGCTTGAGGAAATATTCAGGGATATAGATTCGCGCCTGAACGAAGTTCACGGGGATATTATAGATCGTCTAAATGTTTTATTGAACTATCTTCAATTAATCTCTGGAAGTCATCAGACCGAAGATATTGATATCCTTCTTCCTTTCTATTATTTCGCTAAACTAAATCATGATAATAAGTGCTCTCCACTTGGGAACGTAATTTTGCCTTGGTGCAGAAAAACAGCTGAAGATGAAATAAAGAATAAAAATGATCCTTATTCGTTGCCTGTAATGTATTTAAATACTGAAAAAAAAATATTTGGAATCGGACATAGGGAATTGTATAAAAGCATATCAGAATGGTGCACGGGCAATAGCATTTCCCTGCCATGGCCTGGAAAACGAAATACTAGCCAAAAAATTAAAAAGATTATTAATATTAAAAATAAAAACGAATCGTTAATGGATAATATTCCATTTAGGATTAGATCTGCAAATGCGGTTTTTAATTATAAAATTAATTGTGATAATAATATTGCACTAATTATCGGCCTTATTGTCCATTTGGAACGAACAACTGGTAAAAATATATATAAATTGATTGAATATCATTTATTCAGGAATAATGGACTGAAAAAATTTAAAGCAGATGTGAATTGCATAAAATGCAAATCAAAAGAAAAAGAAAACAATTGTTCTAATCTTAAGAAAACTCTTTGTCGATTATGGCAAGACGTTGCCGAATATGCAGTAGCAGATCATAAAGAACCAGATATATTATTTGTGTTTAGGGATT
>CAZFOX010000762.1:0-2652 GCA_964520565.1 uncultured bacterium
GACACGAACGTATCGCTATGTCATTGCGAGCAAAGCGAAGCAATCTAATGATGATGCGATTCGATAGTGGATCCTATAGTATGTCTTTTTACCCGTTAATATTAAACAGTCAGATTCCAAGAGCGGTTCTTAAAATTATGTACCTATATGCGTTTCGAAAAAGCCCGGAATGATAGGCTTTTTCAAAGATGAAGCGTGAAATTACCGCACAAAGTTTTTAGAATCGCTCTTTCGCGTCGGTGGAAGGATATCCATTTTTCCTCCAGCCGATTGCAGAAACGATGAATTACTCTATCATCCTCTCCCGATTCTCCCAAGCCATTCCGGCTTTGACAGGATGACAACCTTTCTCTATTTTGCTATTGTCACGATACGATACTGAAAGCCTGATTCATCAAGCAGGGATCCAGTACCATGAATCTGAACGCCGCTTGTATTATTCCCACTCTGACCAGACGGGATGCCGCCTACCTGATTGCCTTGATTATCACGGCCAGTTTGTTTCATTTTTCCATTGTATTTCAGGGGCAGATTCCCCTGGATGAAGATTCGCTTCTTTTTTTCTATCCATTACGCGCGCTCCATAGCGATCCCCATGTGGGTTTCTGGAATCCCTATTTATTTTGCGGTTATCCCCGCGACGCCAATCCCCAGGCGCAGATACTTTATCTTCCCAATCTTCTTTTTCTTTTCGTTCCAGCCGGTTATGGATACGGCCTGCTTCTCATCGGTCATATCGTGCTTGGCGCGGCTTTGATGGCTCTGCTCTTGCGCGGATTGCGTCTCTCGGCGGAAGCGGCGTGGTTTGGAGCATTTGCTTTTTTGTTGAGTACGTTCTGGCGTTGTAAAATAACCAACCTGGGTCTCTTGGAGGGGATCGGTTGGATTCCCGGAGTGTTGTATTTTTATCTTCTGTCTCTGGAATCCAATCGCTGGACATCCCGCGCCGCCTGTGCGCTTTTGTTATCGATGACGATACTGGCCGGCGTTCCTCATACCGCGATTTACACACTGATCTTGCTGGGGCTCATCACCCTTTGTTATATCCTATTTCGGCATCGCACGATTTTATCCGCTCTTGCGATCTACATCAGCACTCTCGCCATCGCTTCCACCTTGACAGTTGGCATGTGGTTTCCGGCCTGGCTATACCTTCCCGAATCGGGACGCCAAACGCTGGAACTCACGCAAGCCCTGGAAGGATCGATCGATTGGATGGATATCTGGAAAGTGTTTCTGGGCGGCCTGTCACAACCCGAAATCTCCCGTTGCGATCCTTGGGAAGGAACCTGTTATTTCGGCGCTACTGCGCTCTTCTTTATTCCAGCCGGATTCCGTACCCTGCCCCGGCGATTACGAACGGGACTGGCGCTGGTTCTCTTGTTCGCCGTCTTATGCACTCTGGGCGGCGATGGATGGCTTTTCCCCTTCCTGTATCGTTGGATACCCGGCTGGAACACGCTGAACCTTCCCAACCGTTCCCTGCTGATGGCCGCCATCGCCATCCCGATTCTATCCGCGTTTGGATTTCAAGCGTGGTTAAAGCGAACCTCCCTGCCCAAAATGCGAATCGCCCTGTTGTTGTCTTTCTCGTTTCTGTTGTTGGCGATGGTTGCCATCGCCGGATATTATCATCCCGGCATATGGAGGACATTGAGCCATTCCGCTTTAACTTCCACATTCCATCCCGAATCCATCAGCGACGGACAATGGGCGTTACTTTCGTTTGCGGTTTGGACGGCGTTGACAACGATTGTTGCAGTGAGTCTTGTTTCTTCGAAATACCTCTCCCTGCGGATTATTTCTATGCTGGTTCTGCTCGGGACGCAATCCGCCCTTTATTCACCCCGGCTGTTTCTACAGACAACGACATCCGATTTCTACACTCTTCCGCGCGCCGTCCGGCTGGCGGAAAAGAATAATAAGGCAATCGGATCGAGAATGTGTAGTTACGTTCCGGCTATCGACAGCGGCAGCGACGTTCGCATGTCCCTGATCCAACCCGCCATGATTCACCGCCTGCCGGAAGTATTCCGCATTCATGAAATCCAGGGGTACGATCCCCTGTTCCCCAAACGATACGCGCAGCTCGTCCGCGCCTGGGCAGGACATTCACGCGCCACCGACCTCACGCGAACCATACGGCTCGAAACGCTTCCCAAACGGCTTTTGGATTTTCTCTCGGTCTCCACGATTATTGGATACCCCAATCAAGAGGTCCTTTACACGGGAAAGCCTGTGGAAATGGATAAACCCGGCTACCTAGAGAGCCGCCTGAAAACTCCCCAGACCGTTCAAGCCGTCCAGGCGCGATGGTTGTTGGCGGGTAGTTCGGAAATCCCGCAGGATGCCCTGGTCGCCCACGTGAATGTATTGAATGGCAGCGATACGATCCAAACTTTTCCCGTGCGCGCCGGAATCGAAGTCGCCAACTATATTCTCGATTATTCCAGCGCCCCCGCCCGGCACCAATCCGCCCGGGAATACCGGTGGTTCCCCATTCCATCGCCGGACGGGTACACCGCCATTCGCCAATATATGGCAACGTTCAATCTCCAGGCTCCTTCTCTTATCGACCGGGTATCCCTGGAGTATCTTTCGCCGGTCGGCCGCCTGGCGGTAATGGAAATCAGCGTTTTAACAACCGATGAA
>CAZFOX010000762.1:2662-2899 GCA_964520565.1 uncultured bacterium
TCGGATCATCCGCCGAATTACCCGTTTATAACAATCCCGGCGCCTTTCCCCCGATTTACATGACCCGCCGGATTCATCGATATCAGAATGTGGAAGAGATCGTCGAGGCATTCGAGGTTTACAAGTCCGGCGAAGAGATTCCAGTTTTCTTTCCCGAAGAGGAAGAAATTCCCTTTGAATCCTCTCCCATATCCATTCCATTGAGCGAATCGGAAATCACTCAAATACAGCGTCCCG
>CAZFOX010000763.1:0-2899 GCA_964520565.1 uncultured bacterium
GGAACTGCACAAAGCGGGTGTGTTGGAGCGCTTTGGGGTCAAGGTGATCGGCGTTCAGGTGGACGCCATCGAGCGGGGCGAAGACCGGGTAGCCTTTAAGGAGACCATGAACCGGCTGGGCATCGACATGCCGAGAAGCAAGGCAGTTTATAACGTCGAGGATGCCGAGAAGGTGGCGGCGGAATTGGAATATCCAGTCGTGGTTCGCCCCGCTTATACAATGGGTGGAACCGGTGGAGGCCTGGTATATAACGTGGAAGAGTTGCGCGTGATCGCCAACCGGGGATTGGCTGCCAGCTTGATCCATCAGATCCTGATTGAGGAATCGGTACTTGGCTGGGAAGAACTGGAACTGGAAGTGGTACGCGACGCCAAGAACCAGATGATCACTGTCTGCTTTATCGAAAACGTGGATGCGATGGGTGTTCACACCGGCGATTCGTATTGTACCGCCCCCATGTTGACGATCGATCGTAAACTCCAGGAAAAATTGCAGGAATATTCGTACCGGATCGTGGAAGCCATTCAGGTCATTGGCGGAACCAATATCCAATTCGCTCACGATCCCAAAACCGGCCGGGTGGTGGTGATCGAGATCAATCCTCGTACGTCCCGGTCGTCGGCACTGGCCTCCAAGGCGACGGGATTTCCCATCGCATTGGTTTCCTCCAAACTGGCGGCAGGACTGACGCTGGATGAGATTCCTTATTGGCGCGAGGGCACGCTGGAGAAATATACGCCCTCCGGCGATTACGTAGTGGTCAAGTTCGCGCGATGGGCGTTCGAAAAATTCAAAGACGCCAAGGATCAATTGGGAACCCAGATGCGGGCGGTGGGCGAGGTGATGTCCATAGGCAAAAATTACAAGGAAGCCTTTCAAAAGTCCATTCGCTCTCTGGAGCAGGGGCGTTACGGGCTGGGATTCGCCAAGGATTTCAACAAACTGTCTTTGGAAGAACTGATGAAACGTCTGAGCGAACCCACCAGCGAACGGCAGTTCCTTATGTACGAGGCGCTGCGCAAGGGAGCGACGGTCGAAGCGCTGCACGAAAAAACATTCATCAAAGCCTGGTTCATTCAGCAGATGAAAGAACTGGTGGAACTGGAAGAGAAGATATTGACATTCAAGGGGAAGATGCTTCCCGACGATCTGCTGACCCAGGCGAAGAAAGACGGATTCGCCGATAAATACCTCTCGAAACTGCTGGCGATCCCCGAAGAGTCGATCCGCAAACAGCGTAAGGCCTTGGGCATTGTGGAAGCCTGGGAACCGGTGCCGGTATCCGGTGTGGAAAACGCCGCATACTATTTTTCCACCTACAACGCTTCGGACAAAGTCACTACGAGCAACCGAAAGAAAGTGATGGTACTCGGCGGCGGCCCCAACCGGATCGGCCAGGGCATCGAGTTCGATTACTGTTGTGTGCATGCCGCTTTTGCGGCGCGCGACGCCGGTTATGAGACCATTATCGTAAACTGTAATCCGGAAACTGTCTCCACCGATTACGACACGTCCGACAAACTTTATTTCGAGCCACTGACCGTGGAGGATGTGTTAAGCATTTACGAAAAAGAGAAGCCGGAAGGCGTCATCGTTCAGTGTGGGGGACAGACGCCATTGAATATTGCGGCGGAATTGGAGAAGAACGGCGTCCATATACTGGGGACTACGCCTGCGACCATCGAAATGGCAGAAGACCGCGATCTGTTCCGCCAAATGATGCAGAAACTGGGTATCCCCATGCCGGCGGCGGATATGGCCTCCAACCTGGAGGAGGCGCTGAGTGCGGCGGAGCGGATCGGCTATCCGTTGATGCTTCGTCCTTCGTTCGTGCTGGGCGGGCGGGGGATGGAAGTTATTTACGACGAATCGATGTTGCGGGCGTACGTGGCGGCGGCGGTGGGTGTAACGCCGGAACGGCCAATTCTGATCGACAAATTTCTGGAAAATGCGGTGGAGGTGGAAACGGACGCTATTTCCGATGGAACCGACGTGTTTATCCCGGCCATCATGGAGCATATTGAACAGGCGGGTATCCATTCGGGCGATTCGGCGTGCGTGATTCCACCGATCAGCATCCCCGAAAAACATCTGAAGACCATCTCCGAATATACTACTCGGATCGCGCGCGAGCTGAATGTGGTGGGTTTGATGAACATGCAGTACGCCATTGCGGACGATGTGGTATACGTACTGGAGGCGAATCCCCGTGCGTCGCGTACCGTGCCACTGGTTTCCAAAGTGTGCAGCATCTCGATGGCCCGGGTGGCGACCGAGATCATGCTGGGCAAGAAGATATCGGAGATGGGATTGAAACACAAAAAAATTACCCATTTCGGCGTCAAAGAAGCCGTCTTTCCCTTCTCGATGTTCCCGGAAGTCGATCCGGTGCTTGGACCGGAAATGCGCTCCACCGGCGAAGTATTGGGTATCGCCGATAATTTCGGGATGGCGTTTTACAAGTCGCAGGCGGGCGCCAAGCAGACGCTTCCCACCGAAGGTGCGGTGCTCATGAGCCTCTCGGAAAAAGAGAGCCCGCTGGTGTTGGAAGCGGCGCGGAAGTTCGCCAATCTGGGTTTTACCATCAAAGCCACGCACGGGACGCACGAATATCTCGTGCAGCACGGGATCCCCTCCGAGGCGATTTTCAAACTGCACGAGGGTCGTCCCAACATTATGGATGGGATCAAGAACAACGAAATCCATCTGGTGATCAATACGCCCATCGGGCGGCTGGGACAGCACGACGATTCGTATATCCGCAAGACGGCGGTGAAGTATAAGGTTCCTTATATCACCACCCTGGCGGGAGCGCTGGCGGCGGCGGAAGGCATCGCTGCGCGGCGCAAGAGCGGCGGAGAAGTGAAATCGCTTCAGGACTATCACAAGGATATTGCA
>CAZFOX010000764.1:0-2898 GCA_964520565.1 uncultured bacterium
AGTTCTTCGAAGCGTTTCCATTCGAGGAAGATCATTACCCGGGCAGTGCGGATCAAGTGTTCGACGAACGGCTGCGGCAATATAAAGAGAATCAATCCCAAGGAAAACAGGTTGTTTTTCAAGACGCCGTGCCAGATAGCGATTCAGCCCAACTCGCACAGGAAGGAATATATTCCGTTCAAACCCATCTGACCATTCCCCCCCGCGATCCGAATACGCCCCCCAATCTGATCGATTTATCTTCTTTTTTCAACGCCCAACTGGATCGGCGCTGGTCTCTGGTACCCGCGTTGGAGTGGCTCTATGTGAATCTGGGTCATTTACCGAGGGGGATGCAGGAATTCAATCGGATTCCATTCGATATTCGAGGTGTCATCCAGCTGAATGGCCGTGGTTTTAAGGCGACGGAATTCGATTATAACCGAGAAGAGATATACTTTTACTATCCTTTTCTGTACCATACGATTCTCGAAAAACGGGGGACTTTTTATCCCGAACAAATTACGGGGGTTCCCATCCAGCAAAAAGGGCAAACGATCCACGTTTTACATGGAACGCAGCATCCCGAGTTTCCCGATCGGGCGATCGGGTATTATCGAATCCGGTACGACGATAATACTACCTACGATTTTGAAATCGTGTATGGAAAAGATGTGGTGGATTGGTTTCACGAAATCAATGTGCCCTCGTCGACTAACGAACCGGTTCCCGCCTGGAAAGGCACGTGTGATTCCTTTGATAAAACAACGCGATTCAGCGATATGGAGTTGCGGATATATTCCAGCCATTATTCGAATCCATTCCCCGAAAAAACCCTATCATCGATGGATTTCGTGTCAGAGAATACTATCAGTGGCCCCTTTTTACTGGCCATTACAATCGAATAACGATCCAGGAGATAATGGATGAAGAGTTATAGTATAACATTTCTGTTATTAGTCGTGTTAGGAGTCGTTCTGGGATTTGTAATCTTTGCTTCACAACCCGATACTCCAAGCCCTTCTTCTCAAGCTGAATCTCTATTGAACGGCCGCTGGAAAGCGACAATCCCAAACACTTCCGAACTCTATATTGTTATGGAAATCGAAGATACTCATTTCACATTTAAAGATCCGCAAACCCTGGAAGAATGCGTATCGGGGACGCTCACGATCGATACAACTCAAACTCCCCACCGATTGATCATGTTTTGCCAGAAATCGGATGATGCGGTTCTCAAGAAGCTAGCCCGGGGAGAATTCTGGGCTATAGGTCCATTGATCGATAAAAAAATTTACTGTCTTTTTCAGAGGAACGGCGATCAGGGCATGATTGCCATGGGATGGCCTGGCAAGGAAGAATATCCCCCGAATTTTGTGGAATCTCAGGTTCTGCAATTGAGAAAGATCGAGGTTTCGCCATAAAGCGCGATCGGTTAGCCGATCCCCACCGCCCGGCAGGCGCGTTCGAGAGTTTCCTGAACGACGGGCAGGATGGTCGGGTGATGGATGCGTTTATAGTGTTCTTCGCAGAAAGCCCAGAGTTGAGCGGGACGGGGGAAGAAGCGTTCGAAAATTTCCGCATCGTTTACGCGGCGGCGTTGTTGAACCAGTTCACGTTTCTCTTTCCATCGCGGCAAAAGCCGGTAAAAAGCATTGAGCGAATCGAGGATCGCGAGACCGTCGGGGCTATAACGAAACGGAAGCCCATATCCCGAAATGGCTCGAGCGCGAGTGGCCGCCTCCCGTAAGGCGAGGGGCAACACCACTGCCAGCGATTCATCGGATAGATTCTTATAAAGGGTGGCCAGGCTGTTGCGTTCGAAGAATAGCGCCTTTTCTGCGTAAGGGATTTCATCCAAAGAAACGTGTCCCTTGTGCATCACCTTGGCGTCGGGGACGATATAAACGGAATGCCCCAGGAGCCGCAAACGCCAGCCGAAATCCACATCTTCATAAATCATGAAATAGTCGTCGTCGAAGCCGCCCGCATTGAGGAAGACATCGCGCTGGATCATCATGCCGCAGCCGCAGGCGAAGAAGATTTCATAGGGTTGCAGCGCTTCGATTTCGGGCGATTCGAAACCTTTTCCAAAGAGATTGATCCATCCGCCGCCGAATTGGGTCTGGCGCCCCTTCCAATCGAGAACGTGCGAGGCGAGACAAGGGGCTTCGGTAAGTCCAGCGGCGTGAATCAAATTGGGCAGCCAATCGATATCCACGCGGACATCGTTATTGAGAAAACAGAGCCAATGGGATTCGAAAACTTGCGCCGCCCGGTTGAGAGCCGGGGCGAATCCCTCGTTGCGCCCCAAGGCAAACACCTTCACGGCGGGATATTTCTGGCGAACGTATTCCACCGAACCGTCCGTCGATCCGTTGTCGACCAGCACGTATTCCACATGGCGGGGATCCATATCCATGGCCGCCAGCGAATCAAAGAGAGGATCGAGTAATTTGGGATTACGATGATGGGGGATAAAAACAGAAACCCTCGGCATAATCGATCACACGCTTTCTGAAACCGATCCATCAGGCGCCCAACAATCGCCGCCACCAATTTTTCCCTTGTGGACGGGTTTTGATCACCGTCCGGGGAGGACGAGGGATACTGGGATCGTGTATCTTTCCTTCTTCCGGGAATCCCCACGAATGCCACAAGGCATCCACACGCGAGAACGGTTGTCCGCCGCGCAAAAGGCGTTCCTGATTGTCGCCCGCCTTGACCGGCTTGGCAGCCCATGCCACCAGGGGCCGGACGGTTTCATTAAAGGTTAAAAAATCATAGGCGAACCGCTTCGCTCGAATCGCCCGGCGCTTGCGCTGTTCCGGATTGCGCACCGCTTCCAGGATTTTTTCGGTCACCTTTCGCGGTTGCCTGGGAGGCGCGCCGAGCGCCAGGTCGTTTTCCACCAAAATC
>CAZFOX010000765.1:0-2885 GCA_964520565.1 uncultured bacterium
GGGTATGCCGTTCCTGGATACCCTCGAAATTTCCTTTCATGGTCTCTCCGCCCCAGGATGGCACTTCTTCCTGCACCAGGATTCCATTCCGGTTGCAAAATTCAAAGACAGAATCGTCCTGTTGCCAGTGAAAGCGGGTTAGCAGACAATTGAGTTGTTTCAGATCCCGCAAAACGCCCTGCATGAACTCCGGCGATTCCGCCATGCCGTATCGCGGATCGCTGCCCGGCATCCATTCCACACCCATCAGGCGCATGGGCTCGCCGTTGAGAAAGAAAAAACCGTCTTTGAGTTCGATCGAGCGAATGCCGAACGAGACTTCGCGTTCGTGCAGCAGTTTTTCTTTTTGCCAAAGACGAACGAGAAACCGGTATAAGTGGGGTTCGTCGAAATGCCACAAACGAGGCCGATCTACGGTACCTTCCATAACCGCTTCGATTCTTTTGGATTGGCTTGCTTTTGCGCCACTAATTTTCGTATCGCCTTCCGGGGAATCCAGGACATTTCCGTCCGGGTCGAAAAGAATCGCCTCCAGACGGTAATCCGTCTTTTTGTTGCGGGGAACCGAGACCTGGATGACCGCTTTCCACTGAGCCTTCGTATTTCCGGCAGTGGGAGTGGCCTGTACCTGAACCCGCTCGATATGCGAGCGGGGAAGAACGCGCAGACGCACGCTGCGGATGATGCCGCCATCCGCAGCCCAGTCGGAGGAACGCAGATAGGGGAGGGCTTTTTCGGAGAACCGGTTATCCACTCGAACAATCACGAGATTCTCCTTCCCCGGTTTCCAAGCCTCGTCGATCGAAAATCCAAACGGCGTCCAACCACTGCCCAGATGCTCTCCCACCCTCTTTCCGTTGATCCAGATCCAGGCATCGCGGTAAATCGCGTCGAACTCCAGCCGCAGGGTTTTATCTTTCCACACCGAAACGTCCTGGATGCTGCGCGCATACCAGGCGATTCCGTAATAACCGGTATTGTCCGGTTCTACCTGCCAGGTATGGGGAACACACACGGATTTCCATGAGGAACGATCGAAATCGGTTGAAAACCAGGTTTCTCCGATCCCCGAATCGTTTGGATCGAACGCAAAAAGCCAATTTCCGTTGAGGGAACGGGTTGACTCAGTCGTCACACCCCAACCGGAAACCGCTCCGGCCGACAAAGCCAGGATACCCACTGCGGCGATCATTCGGAAAACTCGTGAGATCTGCTTTGGATACGTTTCTACAACAAACATAACAATCTCCCCTTCCTCGATTTTTTCTTCCCCATTGGATGGCTCAAGGTATAATTCTACCCGGATTGAATCCCATTATCCTATTGTTTACTTTGGATACGAAGAGAAAGACCGATGGGTAAATGCAAACATTGCGATTCGAACGGTTGTTGCACGGGCCGATGCGATGAGAAGGAAAAGAAGAAGAAAAAAAAGAAGAAAAAGGCACGGATAAAATAAACGATGGAACGACTTGCAGCCTTGATGCGTCAATCGAATTATATGGTCGTCTTCACCGGGGCGGGAATATCGACGCTATCCGGCATTCGCGATTTCCGGGGGAAAAACGGAATTTATAAGGAATTCGATGCCGACAAAATTTTCGATATCGATTATTTCCTTCGCGATCCCTCGTTTTTTTACCGCCACAGCCGGCATTTCATCTACGATTTACACACCAAGGAACCCAATCTCATCCATCGCGAATGCGCCCGGATGGAGGAGATTGGATTGGTGAAGGCGGTCGTTACGCAAAACATCGATTTGTTGCACCAAAAGGCAGGTTCACGGCTCGTCATTGAAGTGCATGGTTCGCCCGCCGTTCACCATTGTCTGCGATGCAAGCGCTCATACACCTTCGATCAGATCAGCGACCTGGTTCAGCAGGATCGGGTTCCCTTCTGTGAATCCTGCGAAGGGATCATTAAACCCGATATCACGTTTTTTGGTGAAATGCTGCCTGAAGAGGCTTTAAGTAATGCGTTCCAGCATGCCACCCGCGCCGATTTGATTCTGGTGCTGGGTTCGTCGCTGGTCGTACAACCTGCCGCCTCAATTCCCGCCGCCACGCTGGAGAACGGGGGGAAACTGGTTATCGTCAACGAGGGAGAAACGCCGCTCGACCGTTATGCCACTCTACGTTACAACGATCTAGAGACGGTTTTTCAGTTTCTATCGGAAAACCTGTAGTCCAAGAGAATGCCTTCCAAGCTCTTAACCCAGGCCGTTGGCCTGGGCTATCTTATTACGCCCCTTCAGGGCTTAAAAATACTAAGGATTTCTCTTTGATCGTTCCCGCCGGGCGTTGTTCTTCGCCCGGCGGGATTCTTACTAGTGGTCTAATCGCCTGGCAATGTCGGGTATTTCTCTCAACCAGGGTGAGAGGTTTTCCCTATCTCCTGCTGGGATGAGCCGGGGTGAGAGATGTGATTGTCTCCCTCGGCCTGCGGGCGGGGACGCCCGCGCTCCTTTGGTTCCCTCTCCCATGGGGAAAGGATTAGGGTAAGAGAAATGGGAATCGCACGAATCCGTCATACTATCCCGGTCGCTCTACTAGAGCGGTTCCGATAATTCCGTTCCTATTCGTGTTTCGAAAAAGCCGGAACCGATTGGCTTTTTCGAAGATGGAGCGTGAAATTAACGCACAAACTTTTGAGAACCGCTCTCATACTATTCAATCTCAAACGCCACCACCGATTTGGAAGGCAGGCTGGCCGTAATACCCGAATCGGTTTTTTGGAAATCGTTGAACGGTTCCGGCTTGACTTGTTCCGGTTTATCGAAGGTGTTATGCGCGGTGATCGTGTCGGCGGTCAACACACGGTCGCGATCGTTTTTGGTATCGATTCCACGAATATCGCATTGATATTCCTGTTTTTGATTGGGA
>CAZFOX010000766.1:0-2884 GCA_964520565.1 uncultured bacterium
TGGAGCCTTGATTGAATTTGTAAATACCTGAATTTCAAATATCTTTGGCTAGGCTTTAAGGGAGTGCATTCTTCCGTGTTATGGGGTCAAGACGCCCGGCAAAAAACAGGACGGCTGGTGTTTGCCAGTACGGCTTTTCTCTATTGCGGGCAATCCTGCGTGTTTCCCCATCTCACTCGCTATTACGATCTCGACCTGCATCTGAACGATTGGCAGATCGGCCTGATGATGTCCATGACCTCGTTGGGTGCGGTTTTAACCCAGCCGTTCTGGGGCATTCTGGCGGATCGACTGATCGGCCGCACGAAAACCATCCGCCTTGCGATGTCTTTGAATATTCTCTTTCTTACGGCCTTCGCTTTCTCTTTTCAAACAGGGGGATTCTCACTTCTCCTGCCGGCCGGGATTCTATTTTTTATCTGTTACAGCGCCACACTGCCTCTCAATTCAGCGATCATTCTCTCGTATCTGGGGAAATCGCGCCGCCACCTCTTCGGTCGAATGCGGGTCGCGGGGAGCATTAGTTTTACCGTTGGTATGTTTCTGATCTGTCCAATGGTGGTCTCTCTTTCGCTCCGTTTTGGCTTGTATGGCCGAACATTGGTTTTTCTGACCGCCTGTCTGCTTTATTTGGGAGCGATCTTTTGTACTTTTTGGGATGAAAGCCAGTTTGAACGGCATCATAAACCGCAATTTCGTAACTTTGTGACGTTTTTCCGGAACCGCAATCTGATGGTTTTTTATCTATCCATATTTTGTACATCGATTGGCGCTTCGGCAGGCATTCAATACATCGGCCCCTATATCGGCCACCGGGGCCTTTCGGAGCGGTTTTTTTCCACCCTCTGGCTTGTCGGAGTCAGCATGGAAATCCTGTTGACTTTTAACCTTCACCACATTGCCCGGTGGATAGGATTGAAATACACCGTCGTAATGGGATTCGCTTCGGAGTTTTTCCGGTGGGGTGGTATCTCGCTTTTCGACGCTCCGGGTTGGATTCTGGCATTTAACGGGCTGCATGGCCCAGCGGTCTTGGGAGTGTTCTTCGCCTCGGCCATGTATCTCGATTCCGAATGCGAAGAAAGCGTCCGTTCCACCGCCCAGGCGCTGCTCTATTTTTCCTTCGTATCCGGGCAGGTGACCGGATATCTCCTCGCCAGCACACTCGTCAACCATTATAGTTACCTCCCGAGAGCGGAAGCTATCCAATCCAGTTTCTTCTGGTTCAGCTTGTTCGCCCTAACTGGAGCCCTTTTTGCGTTTTTTTCCCTTCGCCGTGAGGGTGGATCTAGGCAAATTGAATAAATTCAATGTGTTAGATGAAAATCAATCTGGGGATGTTCTGGTTAAAATTGAATCGGCTTTAAAAGGATTAAGAGACTGGCCGTAGGAAAATCCTGTGAAAAATGCGTAAAGTCCTTGACAAAGGAAGGGTTATTTACGTATAGTTGAATACAAAATCGATACGAGCCGCCGTGCCATGCGCGGTGTTTTATTATGGAAAGGAGAGAGGTCTAATGCGTAGGCACATGCCTCTAATTTTATTGAGTGTGGGCTTATTGTTGGTTCTGGGTGCTTGGACGGCCCCTGTTGCCACGGCGCAGGCGATTGAAACCCCTGTCGAAACCCCCACGGAAACACCGGTGGAAACGCCGACGTTTACCCCGACGCCGCTACCTCCTCCCCCGACGGCGACTCCGACCGAATCGGCTGTGGTTGTACCCACTCCCACAGAAACGCCTGTGGTAGTTCCGACAGCGACTCCGACCGAAACCTCCGTCGTAGTTCCAACCCCAACGGAAACGCCCGTTTCGACACCGACTCCGACTCCGACAGTGACTCCAACACCGACTCCGGAACCAGCCAAACCTGGCGATTTGAACGGCGATGGAACTATCACGGTCGAGGATGTCCAGGCGTTGCTCGATCTGTTCCTGAGCGGCGATCCGATCACTCCGGAAATGCTGAAACTGGCCGATACCAACGGCGATGGCGTTGTAACCCCGCAGGACGCACAGGATCTGTGGCTCCAAATCAATCCTGAAAGGACGACTATTCTTAATGTTCCAGTTCCTCGCAAGACGCGCGCAGGAACTTTGGCTCAATAATTAATCCGCGTCCTTAGCGGCGCGCCTTGGCGGCTTGATTGCCACTGTTGTGAAAATCGATTCAACGCGCAGCCGGGAACGGAAGTTTCCGGCTGCTTGCTTTATAAAGATTCTTTCAAGGCGACTCTGCGAGTCAATCTCTTAGACTACTTATGGAGCCTTGATAGAATTTGCAAATACCTGAATTTCAAATATCTTTGGCTAGATTCTTTGAAGAAAAGAAGATAAATCCCTGTTAATGGAGTCGCCTCATGAGCATCCAACAATACGCCATCGTGATCGACGATCATTTTCCCAGATACTTTTTCACCGGATTCACCGATAATCCCGCCGAGATCGATGTTTTGAAAGCCACCCAGGCGCAGATGTGCCTATACGAAAAGGTGACCTGGACGTTGCCCGGCGATGACGGCGAACCGGTCGAGAAGGGATTGCGGTATGGCGAGAATCCCGGCCAGGAAGCGGCTCTCTACCGCCCCATCAACGGACACTTGGTTCTGGCGGGGATCGATTTTCTCGGCGAAGGTGCGGGACTGGTGGGCAAACTGGATAAGGAGTGCATGATCCAGTTTGGCAAGCATCCCAGCAAAACCAACCTCACCGATGTGGATAGCGGGCTATCGATCTTGAAATATTTTCATGAATATCCCTGCGCGATTATCATCAAGCACAACAATCCCAGCGGCGTGGCCATCGGCGATAGCTTGTTGGATGCCTATCTCAAAGCCTGGGAAGCCGATCCCATCGCACCTTTTGGCGGCGTGCTGGTAGTCAAT
>CAZFOX010000767.1:0-2881 GCA_964520565.1 uncultured bacterium
AAATAGAAGTAAAATCCGATGCAGGGAATGGCGACAATCAAACCCGCCGCCGTAGTGACGAGCGCCTGAGCCACCGCACTGGCCAAAGCCACCGGTTTGACCACGCTGATATCGAAAGCGATGAAATTAAAGGCGCGGATCATCCCCAGGACGGTTCCCAAAATTCCCAGCATCGGCGCCACGGTCGATATATCGGAAA
Organism: uncultured bacterium; assembly: GCA_964520565.1. Lineage (GTDB taxonomy): Bacteria > Hinthialibacterota > Hinthialibacteria > Hinthialibacterales > Hinthialibacteraceae > CAZFOX01. Next base: position 200 of record CAZFOX010000767.1, read on the forward strand.
GATAACGGACTTTCCGCATCAGCGATTCGGCTTCCCGCCGTCCAACCGCCTCCATGGTGGCCGCCGCCGCGCTGGGGTCTTCCGCGCCGCGGGTAATACCCGCTAGAATCACCTTGCCGAACATTCCTTTCGACCGGCGGCATAGGCGGGCGATATCTTCATAGCGTTGATCGCGCAAAAAATGGCGGATTTGCGACATCATATCACGGGGAACCAAGCTGCGTTGCGTGATTGTAAAGGCGAAATAGAGAACCAGCGCCAGCGCCAGAATCGACAAGACACCCAAAACGATCATGATCCAGCCACCGGCTTTCAGCAGATCGTAGAGAGTCATCCCTTCCTCGGATTCCAAACCTCCCACATCCCCTTCGCCGGTAGCAGAAACGATCTCTTCTCCGGATGTCTGACTCTGGGCGAATACAGGCGACAAGATCACCCCTCCCAGAATCCCCGTAACGAGTACGATCCGCAGCCATGCGGCCGTCCAATGCCTATCCGTAGCCATGTAACTATGTCCTCCGTTCCCGCGAACGAAAATCCATTCTTATCTAAGCAGGTTCTTTATGAACGTTCCCTGATACTAATATAAACAAGCCGTTCAGACAACGTTATATATACGATTTCTCTTCCCCCGTCCCTTGGACGAGTATAATGAGATTTCTATTCTATATCTCACACTATATATAATACGAGCGAATCATGGATTTTGTATTGCAGGGAATTCGATTTATCGTTCTGATCGCCAGCGACCGCGCAGCCCGAGGGATACGCGCGGATGTTTCCGGGCCGTTATTACGACAGTTAATCGAACAACACGGAGGGGAATGCCAACCACCCATCGTGCTTCCCGACGAAGCGGATATTTTGCGCGAAAAAATCCGTGAGCTGGCCGGGCAGGACGATATCGATGTGATTCTTACATCCGGCGGGACCGGCCTGGGACCGCGTGATATCACCGTTGATGTAACCCGGTCTCTGATCGAAAAAGAATTGCCGGGTTTTGGCGAAGAGATGCGCCGCAAGTCTATGGAAGTGACTCCTTACGGCATTCTATCCCGAGCTACCGCCGGATTGATCCGGAACAAATTTATTCTCAACCTGCCGGGCAGTCCGCAAGGAGCTGTGGATTGCCTGGGTTGGGTGATCGTCCCCCTTTCTCATTTAGTCCGCCTGGTAAAGAAAATTGACACCGAATGCCCTAAAAATCCACATTCTATCGATCGATGACCTATTTCAAGAGAAAAATAATCTTCTCAAGAAATTGGATTGCTTCATCATTACTTACGTCTCAGCAATCAAAACGTTGAGGGATTTTTGACGTTGACGCCGGAATGTGAAAGCGTACAATACCTACCACTGATCTGAATTGCTTTTACCCTGGAACAAGATCCACCCGGTAAGCGTTTTAATGCGACGCTAAGAGAGATTTTTTTTCTCTATGAAAGAATAATTCAATGGCCAAAGTACAAGTTCTCTCTCCCGCCGATCGTAGCCTTCCCCATAGCCTGGAAGCGGAGAAATGCGTTCTGGGCGCTATGATCCGGGACACGGAAGCCTTGTACAAGGCCCACGGGATTTTGGGGGAATCGTCATTCTACCAGCCCGGTCATCAAATCATCTATAACGCCTTGATCCAACTGGCCTCCAAAGGAAAAGCGGTCGATCTCATGATCCTGTCGGATCGGCTGGAACGGGATGGCGAACTCGAAAAAGCGGGGGGCGCGTATTACCTGATGGAACTGGCCAATAGCGTGGCCACTTCGGTCAACGTCGAATACCACGCCGCCATTGTCCGCGATAAGGCATTGCGGCGGCGATTGATCCGCCAGTGTTCGGAGATCGTCCAGAACGCTTTCGACAGTGGCGAGGACGCGACGGAAATACTCTCGCGCGCCGAAACCGATATATTCAATATTTCCCAGCAGCGCACCGACCGTTCTTTCGATCCATTGGGGAAATATCTGGATGCGGCGATTGAAAAGGTGCAAAGCGCCCACGCCAATCAGGGAGCTTTAACCGGCCTGGCCAGTGGCTTTCACGATTTCGATCAGATGACCGCCGGACTCCAGCCCTCCGATCTGATTATTCTCGCCGCCCGTCCTTCAGTGGGTAAAACCAGCCTGGTTTTAAACATCGCCGAAAACGCGGCGCTCTCCGGAACGCCGGTGGGGGTTTTCTCGCTGGAAATGAGCAGCGAACAGATCGCCGAGCGTATTTTATGTTCTCAAGCGCGGGTCAACCTGAAACACCTGCGTTCGGGCTTTTTCACCAAGCGCGATGCCGCCCAATTGCTGCAAACCGCCAGCCGCATTCATAATATCCCGCTCTATATCGACGACACGCCCAACCTGACGCCGACGGAAGTATTCAGCCGCTCGCGCCGCCTGAAATCGCAGCAACCCAACCTGGGATTGCTGATCATCGATTATTTGCAGCTGATGTCCGGAGGAGGGCGAATCGAAAGCCGCCAGCAGGAAGTTTCGGAGATTTCCCGTTCGTTAAAAATCCTGGCGCGCGATCTGAATATCCCGATCATCGCCTGTTCTCAGTTATCCCGCGCCATTGAAAAACGCGACGATCACATGCCCCGTCTCTCCGATCTACGCGAATCCGGTTCCATCGAGCAGGACGCCGACCTGGTCGTTTTTCTGCACAGGGAAGCTATGAAAGGAGACCATGAAG
>CAZFOX010000768.1:0-2881 GCA_964520565.1 uncultured bacterium
GGCGCGTCTGTTTACCGGACGGGGATGGATCACCACGGTCATCCCTGGCCTTTATTCTTCGAACAGTCGGGCGAATATAGCCCCCCTCTCTATATCTATTCTGCCGGTTTGTTATCCGCTGTATGGGGCGTCAACGAATATACGGTTCGGCTTCCATCCGTCTTCTGGGGCATGATATCCATCGTTTTGAGCTATCTTTTTATGAACGCCTTCGCCGAAAAGAAAATCGCGTTGATCGCGGCGGGGCTGGTTTCTCTGTCGCCTTGGAACGTCCATTACAGTCGCATCGGCTGGGAAGCCATACTGTTACCGCCTTTGCAACTGGCGGCTTTATGGAGATTCGTCGTCTGGAGCAAGACACAACGGCTCCACGATTTATTATTCTCGGCATCCTTTTTTGGATTAACGATCTATGCCTATCCCATAGCTAGATTGTCGACCATCTTGATCCTGGCGGGCTTAATTGGTATTTACAGGTATTCGCTTTGGCAAAAACGAGCCCAGACATTTACGGCCGGTCTGCTTTTTCTCCTTTGCCTCTTACCGTATTTCCTGGAACTGATGCAAAACTACGAAGCCATGCAGGCGCGATGGCGTTTTGTATCGCTGTTCAACCGGGACGACGCCGTGTTGCTTTTTCTTAAACAGTATTGGATGCATTTATCCCCTGGCTTTCTCTTCTTCTGGGGAAATCCGGGTTCGATGCATTCCCTGTGGGGAGGGATGGCATTAGGAGTATTGTTCCCATTTTTTCTGGTAGGGCTTTACCGGCTTCTTTTGAATCGTTCCCGGGAAGACTTACTCCTGTTGGTCTGGTTATTTACGTTCGCCATTCCATCCAGTATGACATACGACCGATACGATCCCACCAGCATCCCCAGCGCCTTACGGGCAATTAATGGCGTGCCTGTCTTGGAGATGATCAGCGCGATGGGGATTAGATGGCTTCTTTCCTGTAAATCTAACCGTATGTGGACAAAGGCGTGTGGTGTTACCATTGGATGCCTTGTCGTTCTAAACGCTGCTTTTGTGATATGGGATGCCGTGTATCGGTATCCCATCCGATCTGCAGAAAGTTGGCAATACGGCCTGCACGAAACGGTACAGTATCTGGAATCCCATAAGGATCGATACGATCGCATTGTCGTTTCTCATAAGGTTCGATTGCATCCCGTAGCGCTGGCTTGTTTTTCTGGCCGTCATCCAGGGCCATTCACTGGAAAAGATTTCCCCCAATATATTCTTCCTTTTTATCATTACGTTCCTGTCTATCAGGATTTTGGCATGAAAGACTATCAACAATATGGACTCATTTCCCGGTGGTATACTCAGGCTCCTGGGAAAAATCTGTTATTGGCCGTGGCGGGAGAGATTGAGGCGGAACCGATTCAGCGATTCTTCAATCCGAATGGAAAACCTGCCTACGAAGTATTCGAGACGAACCGGTAAATACCGTCGATCTTTTAACACAGACAGAGAGAAAGGATTTGAATTAAAAAAAGAGACGGGTCATCATAATTTCTTTCAGGATGGTCATCCGCAGGGTTATCAGAATGTAGGTCAATCCCGGATTCAGGCAGAGAAAAGCGAATATGGGAGATAGATCGATAAAATCGATACGCGCCCAAGGCATTATACGACGGAAAAAACCCAGGTAGGGATCGGCCAGCGAACGTACGATCTGGATCACCATGCTGAATTGATCCGCTGCAATCCAGGAAGCTAGAATGGAAAGCAATAAAACAAGCGAATAGACATAGATCAGGGCTTGTAGAATATCGAAAAGGCATACTACCCAGGTAATGGAGAATGTCTTAAGGCCGTAAAGGAAGGTCAGGCTGAAGAGTGAGGCCAGAAAAGAACCGGCAAACAAAACCATCAGAGAACTTACTATAAAAAGAAGCACCAGATTGTTGCTGCGAATGAGGGTTTGCGTCCAGCGGAAAATGGTAAACGTCCGTTCCTGGAAGCACATGAATCCGGCATTACCACCCATCGTGATACCCCGCCGCGATACCATCAGGCTGGCGAAGAGAAACGCCATGAGGAGTTCCGCAAGCAATAAAACGCCCATGCAAAAACTGACGGCTATCGCATAATGCATTGGGATGCTTCCACCCACTCCATGAATGCGTACCATATCGTTGAGAGTTGCTTCTCCGAAAATCCAAATTACAACGCCTCGGATCAATAAAACAACACAGATAGCTGCCAGCGGAAGGTGGTCTTCGATGGAATAAGCCCTTTGAGGAGCGATTCTTTTCAAGGGCTGCAGAATTCTCTCGGTCAAAGTGATAATGGCAATCAGAATCGGGCCGAAGCCATAAAACCGGTATTTTTGAACGAAATACCGGATGAACAAAATAATCAGGATCGCAGAGAAAAAGAAATTGAGTATCGAAAAAAGCATCATTCTATCTTTCATGCACGCGGCGATGATTTCCTTCCAGTATGGCTGAAAAGTATCTTTCTGACAATGCGGAAGTGAACGAGACCGGCGAGTGTCGAATCAATGGGGTTGGGTGGAGAGAATACCCTCTTTATACTGGCTTCAAATGGAAAGACAGGAAACACACCTTGCGCATTGGGATTGAATGTTCCACATTAACCCGCACGAGGGCGGGAATCGGTTTTTATACCGAGAACCTGATACGCGCCCTGGCTCGGCAACCCGGGGAGGAAGAGTACACTCTTCTTTATAATCGCCCTCTGCCGGACGAAATTCGACTGCCTTCTTGTTTGCGCCATTCATTGAATGGGCCGAGGAGTACTCATCTTTGGGCACAAACAAGATTGTCTTCGATCTGCCGCAGGCAGGGAATCGGCCTGTTGCATAGCCCGGGGCAGGGGATTCCTCTTCTCTTCGAAGGCCGATCGATAT
>CAZFOX010000769.1:0-2876 GCA_964520565.1 uncultured bacterium
TCGACCTCTTGACAAAGCGCATCATAGATGGGCTCAAAGCGAAGCGTAGCCCACCATTTCGGAGCGCCGTAGGATGGGACAAAGCGCAGCGTGTCCCATCGCTCTTCATTGACCTACGTATTTAAGCTAAGTGGTTTTGATGGGTCGATAAAAATTGACCTATCCTACAATTATGGTATAAGCTATCTAGGGATTTCTGGCGCAAGGCCAGGCGATGGGAAACGCGGGCTATCTGGTTTTCTCGCGTTATCCATCGAGAAAGGAGGAGTAGAAAAGCACGACACGATTCTTCCTTGATAGGGTTCTGTCCACTCCACGAGATTCCGGTTATGGACGTTCATACCGGGAACTCTTCATGGTTCGCTTGGATGATTTTCTGGAACGATTCCGAAAGAGTATGCCAATCCACTACATCGACCTGGATGGGCAAATCCGATTCGGAAAAGGCATCTTTCAATTCTTCCATTCGGCGCCAATCCATTTTTCCCGGGCCGATCAGCGCCAGATCCAAGTCGGAAAAACGTTGTGCATTGCCTTGGATACGGGAACCGAAAACCCATACCTGAAAGCCGGCGGCATGCTTGCGGAGGATACGTTTGATTTCCTCGATAGAAGAGGGTTCCAAATCAATCATTTCTCGATTCCAATTGTTTCAGCAATCCTTGGGCATGGGGGAGAAATCGTTCCGCCGGTTTACATCCCGGTTCAATATTACACAGATAATCTAAAAAGAGGAGAGAACGATTTTCCCAATGTCCCGGTTCAAGAAGGCGACGAGAGCGACAGAATGAAGGGGCCGGCCTCTTCTTTGAGGAAATTATACGTGTCCTCGAGATATTTGGGCGGGGAGTTGAAATCGACGACCGGATCGAAAAACTGGGCTTCGTTTTCCAAGAAGAACATTTTTAAATCGCGATAGTACGGCTCGATCCGCAAGTGGAAAGTCGAACGCACTTGTTGCGTCGGAGGGAAAACCAGCCGGATTCCCATCCCGGATATCGGGCGATTAAAAGCCGATAGATGACTTGCGGTGTTACCGGCCACGGTGCGTTGGATATATTCCACGGTGGTTTCCTGCCCGAGATGGGGCATCAACAGCCGCACCAAAACCTTGCAGTGTAGCAAGACGGGAATCGCCAGAATTCCCCGCAACGAGATCAGGAATTGTTGCACGTCCTCGCAGAAGGTCGAAAACAAACGCTGGGAATATTCATCCCGGTAAATGAACCGGTCGTTGGCAATGGTCAGATGCCGGTTGGCTCCTTCTCCCAGACGCGCGCCCTGCCCTTCTCCCAATTGGCGGAATTCGGTAAACCGGCAGGGATCCGCCAACCGGTTATAAAGATCGCGCAAGGAATGAGAAGGTAAAGCCAAGGGAGGATAAATCGCCTCCAGGCCAAAAGTCAAAGGGATGTAATCCGTCATTATGATATTTCTCCCAAATCAGTCCCCAAAAAATTCATCGCCGATTTTCTTTTTACCCGAGTTCGGAAATGCCTTAACGCGTAGCATATCGATAACGAGTCAGGAGGCCAAGCCAGCCGGAATTTCGATCTGATACAAGACTTCGTTCATACTGCCGGTTCGATAACCCAGCAAATCCATCGCCACGTAATTATATCCGATCTCCCGCAGTCGCTGCCCGATCTCCTCGCGAAGGCCGAGCAATTTTTGCATATCCTGGGGGAGGACTTCAATCCGCGCCAGATTGTCGTGATGCCGAACGCGGAATTGTTGGAAGCGATATTCCCGCAAAACCTGTTCCGCGCGATCCACCATCTCCAGTTTCTCCCGGGTGATACTTTCGCCATAGGGGAAACGGGAAGAGAGGCAGGCAAAGGAAGGCTTGTTCCAGGAGGGTATCTGTAAACGTTGCGATAAATCGCGAATATCCTGTTTGGTCATTTCGGCTTCCAACAGGGGGCAACGCGCTCCCGCTTCCTGGATAGCCTGCTGTCCGGGACGATAATCGCCGAGATCGTCCATGTTGGTTCCTAAAGCGACGGCGTGAAATCCGCGTTCCTCCGCGATCCGTTGCAAATGTCCGATCAACTCCTGTTTGCAATGGTAACAGCGGTCGGGCGCATTCTTGCGGTATTCCGGATTTTCCAGTTCAAAGGTCTGAACCGTTTCAAAATGTAATCCAAGGCTTTGGGCGAATTGCAAAGCTTCTTCTCGTTCAAACTGGGGATAACTTTCGCTGATGGCCGCAACCGATAACGCTTTTTCTCCCAGCACATCGGTCGCCACTTTGGCGAGAAAGGTACTATCCACTCCTCCTGAATAACCAACGACGACACTGCCCATTTCCAGAAGAACAGCGTGTAATTTCTCCAATTTTCGATCGAGTCGTTCAGATTCCATTCGGTTCATACCTTCACCTTCAGCAGTTGTATCCAATAACGGGGAGGTAAGTCTAAACACCTATCTCCACCCCTCAAGCGGCCGGTGCCGTTTGCGAATACGCTTCCATTCGCAAGACCGTCAGGCATTCGCCGCGAATATCGGCTGAATGCCTTTCGCCAGTTTTTGAACTTCTCTCTGTTCTTCCAGAGTCAGTGGCGTGAAACGCTCGGCGATATCGACGGCCATCCAGAAAAGCGATTCCTCGCCGGGAGGGATGGCAGCGGTAATATCCTGAGAGAGGGTAAACCGCAGGGCGAGACGGGCGATTTCCGGATCGGATGTGGGTTGATACCAGCATTTGTCAAAACCGCTTCGATCGGCGTCTTTCGGCCAGGGGCGATAGGCCAGGGCTTTCAAGGCCAACCGGGCAGCGCCTTTCTGCCGGGCTTTTTCAAGAACCTGCGATCCGAAATTTCCTTCATGCCAGCAGACAAAATTGAAAGGGAAAAGGATCGAATCGAACTCGAAAC
>CAZFOX010000770.1:0-2875 GCA_964520565.1 uncultured bacterium
GTCATGGCGATCCGCACAAACTGTTCGGCCCGGACAACGAACGATCCAACGTCAATTTGTTTCACGTTCAAACCACCTGCGGGCAATGCCATTCGGAAGATCGAATCCTGCGCCGCTATGAGGCAAATGCGCCGCTGATCGAAACGTTATACCGGGAAGGCGTGCACGCGATCGAGTTGATGCGTGGCAATGACAAAGCGCCATCCTGCGTTCATTGCCATGGATACCACAACATTCTTCCCCTTAACAACATCAAATCGAAAACCAATTTCAGCAATGTAGCGCAAACCTGCGGCCAATGCCATACAGTCGAAAGGGATCAATTTTTGGAAAGCGAACACGGCGTTTCGGCTTCATCCGGTCATAAGGATGCGCCAATCTGCACGGATTGCCACGGCGAGCATTCGATCTTCCGCGTATCGGACGAACGTTCGCCGGTATCGTATAAGAATGTTTCCACCAACACCTGTTCGCGATGCCACTCGTCGATCGTCCTCAACGAGAAATACAAAATTCCGGGAGGGAAGGTTTCCAATTATTACGATAGTTATCACGGGCTGGCCCTGCAACATGGTTCCAAACGCGTTGCGAATTGTAACAGTTGCCACGGCAATCATTTAATCCTCCCCTCCCATAATCCACGCTCGACCGTTAGTCCCCAACGCCTGGTGGAAACCTGCGGCGAATGCCATCCCGGAATTACCGCCAATGTGTTGGCGGCCCCCATTCATGCCGAAGTGACGATTCGTTCCAAAACCATCGTCGCCTGGGTTCCCCGTATTTATATTCCACTTATCGTGCTGATCATCGGAGGAATGCTGTTGCACAACGGAGTAATTCTCTGGGCATTGTTAAAAGAAAAGTTTGCACGCGAATCCAAGCAGATATCCTATACCCGGTTTACACGATTCGAGATTTTCTGCCACGTCATGTTAACCATCACTTTTATCGTACTTGTGATTACAGGTTTCGCCCTGGTGAGTCCCGGTTCTTGGTGGGTGACACTCTTGTCCTATCTCGGTTTTAATGAAGAAATTCGCTCGCTTCTGCACCGGATCGCCGCGATCGGCATGATTGTGACATCCATAATTTATGCGCTCTATATGATCTTCACAAAAAGAGGCCGATCCGAATTGCACTCGTTCATGCTCTGGCCCAGCGACCTTCGCCATTTCTTTGAACATCTGGCTTATTATCTGGGCTGGCGTAAAAATCTTCCACAGTTCGACCGGTACGATTATACGGAAAAAATGGAGTTTTGGGCGTTGATCTGGGGAGTCATCATCATGGCGGTGACCGGCCTGATTCTATGGTTCCCGATTCTCGCCTTCCAATACCTGCCCAAATGGGCCATCGACATCGCCGAGCTGATCCATTATTACGAAGCCATTCTCGCCACGCTGGCGATTTTAGTCTGGCACTTCTTCTTTGTTATTTTCCACCCGGAAGAATACCCCATGAGCGTCACTTGGTTGAACGGCAAAATGACGCTCGAACACCTGAAACACCGGCATCCATTAGAGTACGAGCGATTGAAAAAAGAGTTCGAGAACGAACCGGGAGAAAAGAAAGAGTAAATTGAAAATTACCGGCTGGATTGGTAATATTTCATCAAAATTTCCGCCACTTCCGGACGGGCAAACTCGACCGGCAACGGCTCTCCCCGGGAGAGTTTCTCGCGGACGGTCGTGCCTGACAGGTTCACATAATCATCCGGGACATGATCGGGACAATCGCGCATCATCACCACCCGATTCAGTTTTTTAGACCAGGCGGTGTGATCGGCTTCAAAAATTTGAATCCGTAACGTACCTTGCGGTACTTCTTCGCGGAAGATTTTCTGCGCATCGAAAGGCCCGTAATAATTCCCCACTCCCGCATGATCGCGGCCTACGATCAGATGCGTGCAGCCGCAATTTTGGCGAAAAACGGCATGTAAAACAGCTTCTCGCGGCCCGGCGTACAACATGTCGAATCCGTATCCGGTAATCAGAACCGTATTGGGGGGGAAATACAATTCAACCATTTTGCGGATGCAGGCGTCGCGAACGTCGGCGGGAATATCGCCTGCTTTCAGTTTTCCTAGTAGCATGTGAATTAAGATTCCATCCGCGCCGATCTTTTCGTAGGCCATGCGGCACAGTTCTTCATGCGCCCTGTGCATGGGATTGCGGGTCTGGAAAGCGACCACTTTTCCCCACCCTCTCTTTTGAATCTCTTCCCGAATTTGATAGGCGGTACGGAATGTATGCGGAAAGTCCCGTTCAAAATAACTGAAATTCAGAACCTGGATGGGACCCGATAAGCATATCCTCCCCATCGAAAGGAAAGCGGCAACGCCGGGATGATCCGGATCGTTGGTACGGAAAATATGCCGTGTTATATCGCGCATTTCATCTTCGCTGAATTCCTCGACTGTCTCCAATTCCTGAATGGCGAGAACCGGATGGCCAGGAATATTAGGATCCCGCAAGGCAATACGCTTCTTTCCGCGGATGGAAGACGCATCCGGAACCACGTTCAAGATGGGAACCGGCCAGAACAAACCTTCTTGTGTATACATACTCTGTGAGACATTTAGAGCGTCGCCCCGGTTCATATAACCGTCCAGAGGATTGAAATAACCGCTTCCCAGCATCACCGCATTGGCGGCGGCGGCGGAATTCAGCAGGATAGAAGGAAGCGAATCTCCTTCCCGGATGAGTTCGTTTCGTTCCGATTCATCCTGAACGAATAAAGGTATCAGCATCTCGGAGCCATGAGGGTGGATCATGCCAGGAATTGCCTCCCATACGATATGGATCGAATAAAGCGTTACGACTTTCGCGTAGTGCGATTGTAATTGAAAAGAAAGGAAAAACCATTCAAGTAAAAG
>CAZFOX010000771.1:0-2869 GCA_964520565.1 uncultured bacterium
ACCAGTTCTACGCGGCGCAGGGTCAGTGCCGCGTCCGAGAACCGGATGCCGGAGTTGCCCAACACGCCAACCTGCCGCGAGGAAGGGTACGATCTGGTGCATGGAACCTGGCGCGGTTTGGCCGTACCGCTCGAAACGCCCGGCCCAATTGTCGCCAAACTAACGGAGGGTTTCAAAAAGGGTTACGATTCCCCGGCGTTTCGGGAAACCGCTCAAAAAGCACTGCTGGGATTACGGTATCGGGATTCCGCCGAATTCCGCGATTTCCTGATTCGGGAATCGCAGAGTGTGTCCGACCTCTTTACCGGATCGAATCTAACCGTTCGTTCAGGCGTAAATGCGTTTCTGGTTCCTTCTATTTACGCGGCGCTTTTCGTTTTGTTTGTAGTTATTCTCGGCCTGCGAACTGCCAGGAAACACAGAACGGAGAACACGGGCCCCGGTGAAAGTATCGTCTCTTCCGTTCGATCTGCCTCCCTGGCTTTTGGGATTCTCGCTCTCTACGCCGTTCTGATGTTCATCCTGGGTTTCATCATCAGTACGTTGTTGTATTTGGCGGTCATGATGGTGTTGCTGGGCGAGCGGCGGCCCCTGCGGATTACCGGCTTCAGCGTGGCTATCGTACTGGCGGTATACGCGATCTTTCAATTCATTCTGGACGTGCCCATTCCGGGACTCTGGGAATAATCATGGAAAATCTGGCGCATTTTTTCGCTCCTGCATTCGATTGGTTTAATCTGGCAATTCTGATGACCGGCGTTCTCTCCGGGATTTTAATCGGCGCGTTGCCGGGATTAACCGCCACCATGGGCGTTACCCTGCTGATGCCCTTCACGCTGGGGATGGGACTCTCTCCCCAGGGCAGTATGGCCATGCTGATTGGTATCTACGTGGGCGCGATTTACGGCGGTTCGATCACCGCTATTCTGATCGCCACTCCCGGCACACCGGCTTCCGCAGCCACCTTGCTGGACGGCTACCCCATGTCGCAACGCGGCGAGGGAGGGAAAGCAATCGTACTCGCCACGATTGCCAGTTTTATCGGCGGCATGATCGGAATCGTCCTTCTGGTCTTCCTCAGCCCGCAAATCTCCAGTTTCGGTCTCCGCTTCAGCAGCCCGGAATATTTCGCCTTGGCAGTGTTCGGCCTCAGCATGATAATCGGCATCTCCGGCGGGGATGTGATCAAAGGGCTTTTATCCGGTCTGTTCGGCCTGATGCTGGCCTCTGTCGGTCTCGATCCCATCAATGGAACGCCTCGTTTTTGCTTTGGAATGGTGGAATTATACGAAGGCGTTGGTTTCATCCCCGTCCTGATCGGCCTCTTTGCTTTTGCCCAGGTATTCGCCGATATCGCCGAAAAAACCAAAAGCGTTTCGATCGCCCAACTCAACCTGACTTTCCCCTCCCTGCGCGAACTTCTCCGCTATTGGATCAGTTTCATCCGGTCGGGTTTATTGGGCACGTCAATTGGCGCGTTGCCGGGTGCGGGATGTGATATCGCCGCCTTCGTTGGATACAATGAAGCCAAACGGTTTTCTCGAGATCCGGAATCGTTCGGCAAGGGCAATCCGGACGGCGTCATCTCTCCCGAAGCTTCCAAAAGCGGCGCAACCGCCGGCGCTCTGATTCCTATGATGACCCTGGGCGTCCCCGGCGACGCGGTGACCGCCGTCATGCTCAACGGCTTGATTATCCAGGGGCTCCAGCCGGGGCCGCTTCTTTTCCGCGATCACCTCGATGTCGTCTACCCGATCTTTTTCTTCATCTTTTTTGCCTATTTCATCACCTGCGCCGCCGGGCTTCTATCCACTCGCTTTCTCGCTCGGATTGTGTTAATCGATAAAAGCGTTCTTCTGCCTCTCATTTGCGTTCTCAGTGTAATGGGCGCGTACGCCATCCGTTTCAGCGCTTTCGACGTGTTCGTCGCCCTGGGTATGGGTGTAGTAGGATATGGCATGCGGGTCTGGGGATTCCCCGCGGCCCCTATTGTGTTGGCTATGATTCTTGGCCCGATGGCGGAAAGCAACCTGCGCCAGGCTCTCCTGCTTCCCAACGCCGGGCCTGCCCTGTTTTTCCTGCGCCCCATCTCCGGTGTCCTGCTCGCCATTTCCCTGGGAACCATCATCTATGGCCTCCTTCGCCAACCCCGCCGTGCGGCAGCGCCCGAATAATACTTCTTTCGCAACATAATGGAGCGCAGGCGTCTCCGCCCGCAAGCAAACAAAATGGAGCGCGGGCGTCCTCGCCCGCATGCAAACAAAATGAAGCGCGAACGTCCTCGCCCGCATGCAAACAAAATGGAACGCGAACGTCCTCGCCCGCATGCAAACAAAATGGAACGCGGGCGTCCTCGCCCGCATGCCGATGGAGATCGCGCCTATCAGATCGCAATTTCTTGCCGCCCATGCATTCTTGTTCACAATCTATTTCAGACAATTGATTTTCCTCTCCATTCCCCTTGATCCTCTCCATGATCCTTGCTAAAATTCAAAAAATGAATTTTAGGTTTTGCGTTTCGTGGAAAGGTGGAAAGAGATATCATTTCAGAGGCGAAGCAGGATGTACTGGTCTGCACGTTTCAAAAAAGAGCGATCCGAGGTAAAGTATCCCGTTGTTTTGCTCCCAATACAGACCGAGCCGAAACGATTCCATCATCCAATTCGTCACAAGAAAGAACGATTAGTCTCATGTTGAACGGAAAAACCATTCTTATCACGGGCGGAACGGGCTCTTTTGGCAAGAAATTCACCGAGATCGTACTCAAGGAGTATGAGCCCAAAAAACTGATTATTTTCAGCCGCGACGAACTCAAACAGCATGAAATGCTGACTGGCGGATTCAATCACCCTTGCCTGCGCTATTTCAT
>CAZFOX010000772.1:0-1488 GCA_964520565.1 uncultured bacterium
GCATGACCGCCCCTCACCCTTTAAAGCCCTCACGGTTGGTAAAGATAACCGGGAGTTATCTCTTCCGGAGGACGAGGGGATTAGATTGCTTCACTGCGTTCGCAATGACAGGGATGGGAAGATGCAGGGCAGGCATAGTGGCCTGCCCTTACGGGAATGGTCTCAATGGTTTGCAGGCGGGACGCCTGCTCTACTTTGCGCCGGGGTCGCATCCCGGTTTACGAATTGGTTTTGTAGAAAGGTCTTGCTCCGATTCGGTAATGGAAAGAGAATAGAAGGAGAGGATAACGCAATGAACCTGCTTTCCCGGATCGACTATAACGTTCAAATATGGCGCGAGGGAGACCAATATATCGCTCACGCCATGCCGTTGGATGTCATGAGTTCGGGTTCCGATCCCGAACACGCGAGAAACGCCGTGGACGAAGCCGTTCGCGTTTTCATTCATACAGCAGCGGATAGCGGTAAATTAGAAGAGATTCTGCTGGAATGCGGTTACGAATTCTGCGATCCGGAATGGAAATGCCCCTCCTGGCTGTCCATTGAAAAACGTCAAACGGCAATAGGAATTTCCTGATGCCGCGTATCGCGCCCATTCATTGGAAATTGTTGGAAAGCGTTTTTCTGGATAGGGGTTTCCAGTTTGTCCGGCAGGAAGGCAGCCATCGATCCTACGAGAAAGAAAGAATTCTCCGGCCCATCGTCATCCCCACCTATCTTGAAGTGCCTGTCGCCATCATTCTCAATAACCTAAAAACAGCCGGAATAACGCGAGAAGAATACCTTCACGCCATCGGGCAAAAATCCTGAGTCTTTCCGAGGACGAGGGGATAACTGGGAGCGCGGGTGTCCCCGCTCCCGCACGCGGTTGCATGACCGCCCCTCACCCTTTAAAGCCCTCACGGTTGGTAAAGATAACCGGGAGGTACCTCTCCCGGAGGGCGAGGGGATTTGGTGTACGTTTAATATAGTATCCGTATCCTTATACATCCACATGGTCGCCGCGTTGGGGGACTTGGACGTTGGGGAGTCCCTGAGCGCGGAGGCGTTCGGCCATGACGTTGCTTTGGTCGGGTTCGCCGTGCACCAGGAAGAGGTGTTGCAATGTGCTTTTAGAAGCCAGGGCGAAGGCGTCGAGGCCGTCTTTTCCGGCGTGGCCGCTGTAGGCGTTGATGATGCGCACTTCGGCTTCCAGCGAGTGTTCCAGGCCGAAGATGCGTACGGTGGATTCGCGGTCGACGATCTTGCGCCCCAGCGTATGCTGCGCCTGGAAGCCGACGATGAGCACCATGTTGTTGGGATCGCCGATGTTGTTGCGCAGGTGATGCAATACCCGGCCGCCTTCGCACATCCCGGAAGCGGACATGATCACCATCGGGCCGGTCTCGTCGTTGAGCGCCTGGGAATCCTCTTTGCTGCGGACGACCTGCAACTCGGGGAAATCGAAGGGATCTTCGCGGACGTCGAACAGCGCCTGCATCTCCTCAT
>CAZFOX010000772.1:1498-2862 GCA_964520565.1 uncultured bacterium
ACCTTGATGGCCAGGGGACTGTCGATATAGACGGGGACGGGGGGGATTTTTTGGGCTTTCAATAATTTATGAAAACTGTACAGAATTTCCTGGGTGCGTTCGAGCGCGAATGAGGGGATGATAATTTTGCCCTTGCGCTCGTTGATCGCCTTGACCGCTTCGGCCAGTTTCTCATCGGCGACCTCGATGGGATCGTGCAGGCGGTTGCCGTAGGTGCTTTCGAGGATCATGATTTCGGCATCGGAAAAGAGCGTGGGATCCTTGAGGATGGGTATGCGCTTGCGTCCCAGGTCGCCGCTGAAAACCAGCCGCCGTTTCTTTCCGTTTTCCACGATATCCAAGACGACGCTGGCGGAACCCAGCACGTGCCCGGCATCGCAGAAGGTCATGGTCACGCCGTCGGTCAGGTGGTAGGGGCGGTCGTAATTGATGGCGATGAATTGCCTCATGCATTTATCGACGTCTTCGTAGCCGTAGATGGGTTGGATGAACTGGTCGGGGCTTTTGGCGATTTTTTTGTTGAAGAACTCGGCGTCTTTGACCTGAATATGGGCACTGTCCATCAGCATGACGGCGCAGAGGTCGCGGGTGGCGAGGGTGGTGATAATATCGCCGTTGTACTTGCGGCACAGAAGGGGGATGGAGCCGCTGTGATCGATGTGCGCGTGCGAGAGCACCATGACATCCACATTTTCGGGCGCGAAAGGCAGATTGCGGTTGAGGCGATTGGATTCCTCGCGGTGTCCCTGAAACATGCCGCAATCCAACAGAATCCGCTTGCCGTTGACCTCGATCATGTGCATGGAGCCGGTCACGCCGCCCGCCGCGCCAAAGAAGTAAATCCGCATATCGATCTCCGATCCGGGATGAAAAAGTGTAAAAAACGTTCCCATACCTTGATGGATTTTGGAGATTGGGTCAAGAAGGGGGGAATGAGGAAATATCACTATAAAAATAGTGGATGGACAGCGCCCTTCTGCCCATCAGCGAATTGGATGTAACCTTTCATTGTGAATACATTGTCACGTATAACCGGAGTGATTTCGAAGGATCGGACAAATTCGGAGTTACACCGATAACTCCCAGAGAATTCCTGCAACGGATAGGTGAATTATGAGTACGCTCAGTCTGCGACTACCCGAATCGTTACACAAGTCGGCCCGCGAGTTGGCGAAGAAAGAGAAGATATCGTTCAATCAACTCGTGACCCTGGCGTTGGCGGAGAAAGTCGCCGCGCTGGGAGCGGAAGATTTTCTCGAAAAACGCGCCCAACGGGGCAGCCAAGCAAAATTCGATCGAGCGATGGCCCAGATCGCAGATATCGAACCACCCGAATACGATCGTTTGTAACGACACGTTTGCTT
>CAZFOX010000773.1:0-2858 GCA_964520565.1 uncultured bacterium
AGTGGCATCGAAATCAATCCCCTGCCAATGCAGCTCCCCAAAAACACCATTTTGCGAACCGCCGAACTGGCGTCCTCCCTGGCGCATGCTTACTGTATCGCCTCCTCGACATGGTACAACCGCCCGGAGGTTCTAACCCAAATTCAGCAAATCGTATCGGAGATCGTAAACCAGCCAGAATCCAATCCAACTAATACCTCCATTGGCATAACGCATGATTCTCTAGCCGATTTGCCTCTTCTGGAACCGCTTGCCACAATCGACGCATTGGTTTCCAATCGGTTTCCTAACGAAGATCGTCAACAATTGCGGAAGTGGCTTCTTTCCAGGATGGATACGATCGCATCAAATCCCATTCGCTGGCAGAATGATCGCGGGATGGAAGGCTGCGCCATTCTCTCGATGGCGACTCGCTTGACCGGCGAGATGAAATACCAACAGGCCGCCGATCGAATATTTGAATGGTTACAACCCCTCGTGTCTTCCTCGGGCGAATATCTCGACCCAGCCGGTTTGGATATAGATCGCGCCAGCCGGTTTCTGCGTTCCCTTTTTTTGTATCGATGGTTTGGCGGGAAAAACGATTTAGATCCAATCATCGTCCGTTGCCTGTCGTGGTATACTCGCCTGTTTTCAACCCGCGGCGTTCCTCTGGTGGGAATTCAATACCTCTCGGGAGAATGCTATCGGACTTTGTTCGTGCAAATGCTGGGGCTGTTGACTTATTATGCCGATAACAATCCTCTCTTCAATCAAATCGCGACACAATGTATGGAATCGCTCCTCGATTTGCCCCCGGGATTCACGTTGGAATACGGCGCGTCCACATTCCTTTTGGGAAGCGCATACCACCATTTACCCGAAAAAATTCAAACTCCTCCATATTCTCCCTATGCCGAAATTTATGCAGAATCTCCAAATTCCTTATATGTACTGGTTGGCAAAAAATACCAAACCGCCATTGTCTTGAGCGATTCGAACTGTGCGAAAGGCCTGCAGGTCTGGAGTTACATGGGACAACCGCCCTTAACATTCCCTTCGCCCCCCCGCTATTCAAAGATGGCTGGTTTTGGATACGACTCGCATCAACTCAATATATTTCGGAATGGCCTTTCCAGTTTTCCCAAAATTGTGCCCATTACCGATACGGTGGATGTATTGATCGTCCCCGGACAGGGACCATCCGCCGTTTATATTTTTTCCAATGACGCAACCGTTGTTGTATATCGGCAACCATACGACGATGCGATCCTGGAATGGATTCTGGATAACGATGTATCTGCCTTGGCGGAAAAAATCGATGGAAATCGTATTCATTTCTCAAAATCCGACGCCCAATTGATCCTTCCTCCCGAAACCATTCCCAATTATGAAGATTTCGACCAGGGGATTCGGCTACGGCTGCATTTTAAAAGTGAATTTTGCTGGTACACTTTGGCTGGCCCGGAATCGAGATCGGTCGTTCAGCCCGTTCATTCCGGATTGGTTTTTATTCACATTCAAGATTCGAAAAGTTCTCTCAATTTGCTCGTTAATTTGTCGCCGGATCCATTTAAAATCAAACTGAATTTCCCGGGAACCTCGGTTCCCATCCCCGAAATGGATTCCTGGTCGGCTTCTCTTATAAAAACTAAATGATTGAAAACCGGATAAAAACTCATGAATGGATCGCTCCATAGCGCTTGCAGGATGCCAAAATAATGGGTACTGTAATTTAGGAGGATATTCCGCATGAAATCGCCGAATATGGCTCATCGGCCGTATTATACGGTCTGCTTAAATATTATTGGGAAGCCTGCGCTGGTTGTGGGAGGTGGCGAAATCGCCCGCCGAAGAATCGCCACACTATGCGATTGTGGCGCTAAAGTAACAGTCGTCAGTCCCAAACTCGATTCCGTTTTGGAATATATGGCCTTTCAGAAAGAAGTAATCTGGAAAGAACGGAATTTTGAAATATCGGATATCGATGGCATGTTTATCGTAATCGCTGCGACCAATGACCGCGAAACCAACCATTCCATCTCGCAATTATGTAAAAGCAAGGAAATTCTTTGTAACGTAGTGGATTCCTCCGAAGAATGCACCTTCATCGTACCCAGTACCTTCGAACGCGGTCTATTAACCATTGCCATCTCCACCTCCGGCGTAAGTCCCACCCTGGCGGCCTCTATCCGCCAGGAATTGGAAATGGCCTATGGCGAAGAATATGGATCGTTCCTGGAACTGCTCGCCTCACTGCGGCCGCATATTTTAGAGAATTTCTCTTCTCCCATAGTGAGACAGCGTATCTTCGACCGCCTGATCGCTTCCAGAGCCTTATCCTTTTTGCGAAATGGCATGGACGAACAAGCCGTAAAAGAATTAAAAGATATCCTTTTCGACGCCAAACACGATCCCGTTCTAAAAAATCTCGAAAACTCTCTGCCGGTTGCAGATCCATCGAATGATTATTAATCCCTCGATATCCATAAGGAACGGAAGAAACCGGTCGGGTTTCAATCGTACATCCATACCATTCTTATTCTGCATTCTTTTGTTAATGGAAAGCTGTGGAAACGGTGATCGGCAAAACGAGTGGCGTTCCTACCGAATCCGCATTGGGATTGAAAACTGTTCTTTCGAACAACAATTATTATATTTGACCATCGCTCTCGAACTGTATCGATTACATGTCGGTTCATATCCCAATATAGGTAACGGCCTTGAAGCTTTACTTGGTAAGCCGGAGATACTGGAAGCCACGGGAACCTGGCGTGGCCCCTATGTGGAATCCGATTCCCTTTTTCTGGATCCATGGAAACAGCGTTTGCAATACAAGTTAAATGAGGAAGGAAAAGCGGAATTGAGCAGCCTGGGTT
>CAZFOX010000774.1:0-2852 GCA_964520565.1 uncultured bacterium
GCACCCGTCGCGGCTGGACGAAGCGGAAGCGGGTTTATCTTGCGCCAGGTTGGTATATCCCTCGCCCAGCGTGCGCATCATGAAGTCCTCGAAATACCAAAAGATATCCGCGTATTTCATATCGCCATTCATATGATGGTCGCCGGTGGTGTCGAGCACCAGTTCCACCTGCGGGCCTTTGCCCGCCTTCACCAGCGCCTGATAAACCTTGACGGTGTCCTGGAAGAGTACGTTGGTGTCTTCGACGCCGTGCAGGAGCATCAGGCGTCCTTTCAGGTTTTTCGCCAGGGGAAGCAGGGAGACTTTCTTTTGATCGGGTTGGTTTTCCTGTGATTTACTGATGGTGGCGGTGGTGTAACTGCCATAATAATTTTCCCACTCCGTCGGCCCTGCGCCCGCCATACCGACGGTGAAAACATCCGGCTTGGTATAGAGCGCCATCTGTGTGACGAATCCACCGAAACTCCAGCCGTAAACCGCCACTCGCTTGGGATCGCCGCCCAGTTCCTTGACCAGATAGTTCACCCCTTCGGCCAAATCATCGACCTGGGGTTTGCCCGGCTGTTCCCAGCTGGCGTTCTCGAAGAGCGCGCCGTAATTCGAACTGCCGCGGGGATCGATCACCGCGCAGATATAGCCGTGGCGTTTGGCCATATACATCGGGAAGCGGTAGTTATACGTTCCAAAACCTCCGTATTTCACCATGCTGTCGGTTCCCAGCGGCCCGCCGTAGGTGTAGATCAGGATCGGCGGCTTGTCTTCCTTGCCCAGATGCGGCGGCAGAAACACCATGCCGTACACCGTTTGCTTCTGGGCGTTTTGGAAGGAAAAGAGCTGGGGGTTGAGTTGATTGAGCTGCGCGAGTTCCTTGGAATGCGAGCTGGTCAGGATCGCCTCGCTGGCGGCAGGAATCTCGCCCACCGCCAATTCCGCCGCTTGGTTCCAGTTCGTGAAGATCGCGGCATAGCGGCGGGTGTCTTCGGAGAGGGCGGGCTGGCTGTAGACGCCGTCCTGGAGCGTGATCCGGTTCATGTTGCCCGTCGCCAGTTCGACGGCGT
The DNA here is from genome assembly GCA_964520565.1 of uncultured bacterium. Classification (GTDB taxonomy): domain Bacteria; phylum Hinthialibacterota; class Hinthialibacteria; order Hinthialibacterales; family Hinthialibacteraceae; genus CAZFOX01. Next base: position 1,059 of record CAZFOX010000774.1, read on the forward strand.
ATAAATCCTTGCGTACCGGATGCTCTTTGTTGGCAAGCACGAACAGCGTGGTTCCCTCCTTGTTGTATTCGATGGGCTGGGCGTCGTAGTTACCCCGCACCAGGGGAATCTTTCCCTGATAGACTGGATCGATCAGCCAGGGCTGGCGGAAACCGCTGTCTTCGAAGACGGCCACGATCTTTTCGCCGTCCATAGTGAATTCGGGCTGAATCCACTGAGGAGAGCGGACGTAACCACTGTTACGGGCGTGATGCACCAGTGAGGCTTTGTCCGTGCAGCCTGTCCGGGCGATATAGATGCCGATTTCCTCGCTTTGGGGGTTGTAAGTGCGAAAGGTAATCCGATCGCTCTTCTCCGCCCATTTGGGTGTGGAGAGGTGCAGTTTCTGATCGCCGCCCGGATGGTGAAATACTTCCACGGCGGCGTTTTCGGTCCCGCTGTGGATGCGGTCGTTGACTTTCTGAAGGTAAATCCACTGCTCCCGGTCGGCCGGTTGCGGGTCTTCCGCCAGGGGGCGGTCGTGCTCCTGCCACTTGGCGAAGCGGTCGCGGTAACTGACGTACCCTACCTTGCGCGCGGGCGAATCGCCTTTGGACTGCGAAGCCACGATCGCCAGCCATTCCTGATCGGGTGAGAGAATCAATTGATCGACGTTTTGCCCGCCGGGGATATTGGGGTAAATCTCTTCGATGTATGAATCGCCGAACCGGACGCGGATCATCGCGGAACCGCGCCAGAAGATATAGCCGTCGCCTTTTTTGGTATAGAGAAAACGCTGTTCTTCTTCCTTGGTTTTGGTCAGGCGCTCCAGCCGATCGCTGGCGATATCCAGGCGGTAGAGATCGTTTTTATAAGAGACGATCATCTCGGCGGCGGTCTCCGACCAGACAAAGGAAGCCACGCCCGCATAGTCGGGAATTTTTTCGGCACCGGTTTTCTTCTCGTCTTTTGTCTGGCCTTCCTTGCCGGATTCCGCCTCGTTTTTTTTTCGGGCAGCGTCGGCGATTTTCTGCGCGTCCGATTCGAAGGGAGCGAAGCGTTCCACCTGCGTCAGTTGCCGGGTCTGCCGGGACTCTGCGTCGTAGAGCCAGACGTCGTATCCGGTCGCATCGTAGACGTTCCAGCGGTAGGCGAGGTAGCGGCCGTCGTACGACCAGGCCATATCGGACGGCGTCTTGCCGAAGAGTTTCTCGTTGTGGAAGAGATTCTCGAGCGTCAGTTCGAGTTTCTTATCGGCCCGTACGCATTCCGTGGCGCACGCGGCGGAAGACGCGCAAACCACGGTGGAGGTCGCGCAGCAGGGCGAGCCGGGCGATTGCGCGATGGCGCTGGGAACGATCGCGGCGAAAACAAGAACCAGAATGAACCCCGTGAAAGACACTTTATGCAAGCGATTCATGATATTCCTCGATTCGGTTTGTGCCATTTGGCGAACATGGAACCGGCGTTGACAAAAATTCTTGTTATTATGACTCCACTTCGGCGTTCGCTCCATCCAGGCGAGGGGATTTCATGGTGAGGGATGAAAGAGGTATGAAATAAAGAGTAGGGCATGGCGGAGGGGCGGTTAGGAATCTGAGTCGGTTCTTTTTTCTATTCTATTTCTTATCTGCAGAATTTCAGCAGCGAGATCGGGTCCCAGTTTTTTGACAAGCGTTTCTATGTCTCTTTTACTATGGATGATGGCCGCTATAACGATATCAGTGCCGATTGTTTCGTAAACGATATAGTGTTTTTCTGCCGGTGCCATAAGATACGGGTACGACCGATACTGGCGATGTCTGCCAATTGTGG
>CAZFOX010000775.1:0-2848 GCA_964520565.1 uncultured bacterium
GATGTGATCCTCACCGATTCCGAAGCCACTTTGGATCGTCTCCCCGTGATGACCTGCTGGCCCAAGGATGGCGGTCCTTTCATCACTCTCCCGCAGGTTTTCACCCGCGATCCGGTTACTGGTATTCGCAATGTAGGATTGTACCGCATGCAGGTTTACGACGGCCAAACGACCGGAATGCACTGGCAGATTCATAAAGTGGGGGCTTCTCATTTTCGGGAATACGCCCGGGAAAAGCGCCGGATGGAAGTGGCTGTCGCCCTGGGAGGCGATCCAGCCTTATTGTACGCCGCTTCCGCGCCGTTGCCGCCCAACATCGACGAACTACTGTTTTGCGGATTTTTGCGCCGCACTCCGGTGGATTTAATCAAGTGTGAAACCATCGATGTCGATGTTCCCGCCGACGCCGAGATTATTCTCGAAGGATATGTCGATCCGGACGAAGAACGGATGGAAGGCCCCTTCGGCGATCATACCGGATATTATTCGCTTGCCGATCCCTATCCCGTTTTTCACATCACTTGCATCACAATGGCGCGCGACGCTATTTATCCATCCACTATCGTCGGCGTTCCCCCGCAGGAGGACGCGTTTCTCGGAAAAGCTACCGAACGGATATTTCTTCCGTTCATCCAAATGACCTTCCCGGAAATCGTCGATCTGGAGTTACCCATCGAAGGCGGTTTTCACAGCCTGGCTATCGTTTCCATCCAGAAATCCTACCCCGGTCATGCTTTCAAAATCGCTCACGCGATTTGGGGAACCGGTCTTCTTGCATTAACCAAGACGGTTATCGTGGTGGATGCGCATGTCGACGTGCATAATTACGGCGAAGTGATGTGGCGGGTAGCCAACAACGTAGCACCTGAGCGGGATGTCCAGTTTGTCCGTGGACCGGTGGATGCTTTGGATAACTCGTCCGAGTATCCCAGTTTCGGTTCTAAAATGTGCATCGACGCCACACGTAAATTACCGGACGAGGGATACACGCGCCCCTGGCCTCCCGACATTTCGATGTCGAAAGAAGTGATCGAAAAAATCGACAAAATCTGGCACGAATTAGGTTTACCCATTTCGTTGGAAGATTCGAAAAAACGTCTCTTCAAAATCACTCCGGAAGATATTCAATAATGAAAGAAGAACAAATCCTGGTCGTGCCCCGTTCGGTGCTGGAACCGTTTATTCACTTTCGTGGATTTCGAAACGCCTGCGATGCGCGTATTGAAGAATGGATCGAAGCGGGAGGTTTCAAACCTCGTCCGGCGATGGAAAACGATCCCCGTTTCAAACAACTGATCCCTTACATTCTATTGCGATGCGACCGGCAGGTGTATCGTTATTGGCGCACCAAAAAAGCTGGGGAAAGCCGTCTGCATCATCTGTATTCGTTGGGAATCGGAGGTCATATCGATTGGCGCGATGAAAGTCTGTTTGTTTCCTCTATCGATCTTCTTCACGAAGCGGCTCTCCGGGAATTGAACGAAGAAGTGGAACTGTCCGAAACGCCGGAACTGCGGCATATCGGATTCATCAACGATGATGAATCTGGGGTAGGCCAGGTTCATTTGGGGATCGTTTACGAAGCCTGGCTCTCATCAACCGATGTCAAAATTCGCGAAAGCGCTTTGGGGCGGGGCGAATGGATATCCGTTGATCGACTGTGCGATGTCCAGTACGAGACCTGGTCGCAATTTTTGGTAGAAGAATATTTGCTGAACGATTTACGCGGTGATAACGGATCTGAATAATTTTCGAATGATGGCTTATTTTTGAAACCGGAGCGGCAGTTCCAGGTGATTGGCCAACAGGAGCGTCTCGTTGCGCAGAACGCTTTCCGTGGGGCCATCCTCGATAATCGAACCTTGGTTCATTAATAAGATACGGTTAGTGGTTTCAAAAGCAAAATCGAGGTCGTGTGTCGCCACGATCAACGTCTTGTCGCTGCGTTTCAACCATTCAATGATTCCCCGGCGTGATTTCGGATCTAAATTGCTGCTTGGTTCGTCGAATGCCAGGATATCGACATCCATCGATAGGACGGTCGCCAAGGAAACCCGCTTTTTTTCTCCCCCACTGAGGTGAAAGGCGGAACGGCTTTCGTATCCATCCAATCCGACATTCGATAATGCCTGTTCCACGCGCCGGTGTACTTCGTCGTGAGCGAGCCGCATGTTCAATGGGCCGAACGCGATATCGTCAAAGATGGTCGGGCAAAACAATTGATCGTCGGGATCTTGAAAGACCAATCCCACACGCCGGCGGATTTCCGCCAGGTTTTTCTTGCATACAGCCATGCCAAAGATTTCAACCGTACCGTGGGTATTCTCGGTGTGGAGAATCCCATTCAAGTGGCAGAGTAACGTCGATTTTCCTGCACCGTTAGGGCCGATCAGCGCAAGCCGTTCTCCCGATTGAAGGGTAAAGGAAAGATTGTGTAATGCGGGAGTTCCATCGGGATAGCGAAACGACAGGTTTTCAATTCGCAAAGCAGGCGCGTTCATCGGTTTTTCCGGTAGCGGGCGTTTAAATCCAGGCGGCGGCGATGCGCATCGCAATCGCGCCGATGGAGATCAGCGTAACGGGGATTGCGTCTTTTCGCAATAGGGGTTGGTCGTGCAATGTGCGAATCGTTCCATCAAATCCGCGCGCGCACATGGCTTGGTAAAGTCGTTCTCCACGATTGTAAGAACGAACGAACATCATTCCGATTAACTGGGAGAGACTACGCCATTCGAGTGCATAAGTCGGATAAATAGAGCGAGCCTGCCGCGCCATCAGCATCCGTTCTCGTTCGTCCTCGATAACGAACAAATAACGATAGGCGATCGCCAGGGTATCCGTGACGATG
>CAZFOX010000776.1:0-2367 GCA_964520565.1 uncultured bacterium
CAAAATCGCCCCTTTGGAGTAAAACCATGATTCCACGAGTCACGGAGGCATATTACGTAAAGGATTACACAATCCACCTTCGTTTTACCGATGGATGCGAAGGCGAGGTTGATCTTTGCGACGAATTATATGGGGAAATATTCGAACCTCTTATGGATTTATCCCTTTTCCAACAGTTTTCCGTTCATCCCGAATTTCACACGCTAACCTGGCCTAACGGGGCGGACATTGCTCCCGAATTTCTCTACGAGCGAGTACAAATCCCTCTTCGAACGCGTTAATTGCCATAAGTAAATAAAGCCTGATGGGCAGGGAAGCGCTGCCCATTCTGAATTTTTCGATTGTAATATTTCACCAGGAATTTACCGGGGTTGTTGTTGCGTCAGGCAATGGATGGTTCCCAGACCCCAGACCAGGTCGACGGCGTGGATGCCGGTGACTTTCCTGTCGGAGAATAGTTCGGCGAGGATTCCAAGAGCGCGGCGGTCGTTGGGATCGTTGAACGTGGGAACCAGGACGCAGGCGTTGGCGATGAGAAAATTGGCGTAACTGGCGGGCAGGCGCTGGCCGTCGAAGATCACCGGGCTGGGCATGGGCAAGGGGACGACGTTCAGTTTGTTTCCATTTTCCAGCCGGGCGTTTTGAAGGCGTTCGGCGTTTTCACAGAGCGGGGCGTAATTGGCGTCGCCCGGGTTGTCTTCCCGGCAGAGAACCACCGTGCCGGGATTCACAAAGCGGCAGAGGTCGTCCACGTGGCCGTGGGTGTCGTCGCCCGCGATTCCCTTCCCCAGCCAGATGGTATTCGTCACCCCTACATATTCCCGGAGAACGCATTGGTAATCCTCGCGGGTGAAGCCGGGATTACGCACCTGGACGGCAGGATCGAGCAGGCATTCCTCCGTGGTCAACATACTCCCTCGCCCATTACCGTCGATGGAACCGCCTTCGAGAACCACATCATGTCCGTTCCATCGTGGAGCGAAGGTCTTAACGGACAGAGCGGCGGCGATGCGTTGCGAGGCTTGGTCGTCCTGGGGCCAGTCCGGGTATTTCGCCCAGGCGTTGAACCGGAAACGCACCGCTGCGATTTTATCTTTCTTGGCCATGCGCTTCACGAACGCCGGGCCGAAATCGCGTGTCCAGCCGCGATTGGTGGGGATGTGAAAAAACTCGACCTGCCTGGAATCGGCACCGACTTTTTTTAAGACACGCCGCGCCCGGGCTTCGTGTTCGGGCGACTGAACCAGAATGCGGGCTTTTTCGCCTTCGATGAGATGACGCACGATCTCGCCGTACACCCAGGGGATGGGCGCGAACTTGCCCGGCCAGTCGGTGACGTTATGCGGCCAACCCAGCCAGGTGGCCTCGTGCGGTTCCCATTCGGCGGGCATGCGATAACCGAGAGCGTTAGGAGTATTGAGTTGGTTCATGGTCTTTGAAACGTTTCCTTCACCCTGACCCTCCCAGTGGGCGAGGGAATACCCGAGTTCACAGATGGGGAGAGAAATCCGGCCATTCCAGACGGTCAGACTACTAGCGTATCCAGCAATGCCCTCCAGAAAAAGGGATAAAGAGAAACGCCTTGAAAGAATCTGGGCTACGATATTTGAAATTCGGGTATCGGCAAATTCTTTCAAGGCTTCCGAAGTATTCTAAGAGATCAACTCATAGAAACGCCTTGAAAGAATCTGGTGGAAAAGAAACGGCGGCGCTTGAATTCGATAAATCCCGATTAGAATAAAACCCGCACAGATCGATAGAAACAAGTACCACAGTCAACCATAAAAACTCTATCCATTAAGCGGTTGAGATGGATAATGGATGAAATCCAGACTGAAGAACCGATGAGAACGATCCACGAATGTTTGGCTCATGAATTATCCGTGAAGGAAGGACAGATCGCCGCCGCGGTGGAACTCTTGGATGGCGGCGCGACGGTTCCCTTCATCGCCCGCTACCGCAAAGAAGCGACCGGCGGCCTGGACGATACACAACTACGGCTTCTGGAAGAAAGGCTGCGATATCTAAGAGAATTGGAAGAACGCAAGGAAGCCATTCTGAAAAGTATCGCCGAACAGGATCGGTTGACGCCGGAACTGGAAGCCGCCATCCGGGCGGCGGAGACGAAAACGCTGCTGGAAGACCTGTACCTTCCCTACAAGCCGAAACGAAGAACCAAAGCCCAGATCGCCCGCGAGGCGGGGCTTGCGCCGTTGGCGCATGCGTTGAAAGAGAATCCCGAACTCAATCCCGAAGAAACGGCGGCGGCTTATTTAAATCCCGAAAAGGGATTTGCCGACGCGGCGGCGGTACTAGACGGGGCGCGGCAGATCCTTATGGAAGAGTTTTCCGAAGACGCGGAACTGA
>CAZFOX010000776.1:2377-2847 GCA_964520565.1 uncultured bacterium
GGTGGTGGAGGGGAAGGAAACGGAGGGGGCGAAATTTTCCGATTATTTCGATTCCTGCGAAGCGATGAAAAAGATACCCTCTCACCGCGCCCTGGCCCTGTTTCGCGGGGCGAACGAAGGCGTCCTGCGGCTCAACCTGGTTCTCGATCCAGACAAAGAAACGGCGAAGAAACAGGAAGAAGCCATCTTTGAAAAAGAGATTGCCCGGCACTATCAGATTGCCGACCGGGGACGCCCGGCGGATGCCTGGCTGCGGGAAACGGTACGCTGGTCGTGGAAGGTGAAGACCTTCACCCATCTCGACGCCGATCTGCGTATGCGGCTCTGGAAAGCTGCCGAGGAAGAGGCGATCCGGGTATTTGCCGAGAACCTGCGCGATCTGCTGTTGGCCGCTCCGGCAGGCCCCCGCCCGACGCTCGGACTCGATCCTGGACTGCGTACGGGTGTGAAGGTAGCGGTGGTTGATGGAA
>CAZFOX010000777.1:0-2500 GCA_964520565.1 uncultured bacterium
ATCCAAGGCCCTTTGAAAAACTGGATAATCCGCACCCGCCAGTTCCAGCCCAAAGCGCGAAAAGCGGTTCCCAGAGAAGCGGAGGTTTTCCCTTTGCCGTTGCCGGTATTCACGATCACCAGGCCGCGGCGTTTCTCACGAGGAAGGCATTCATCAAAATGTAAATCCATAGGATTCATGATTATTGTTTGCGCTGTTCCACAGGCCGCAAATGAATTTTCCCGTGCAGGGTTAATTCGTATTCCCCCCACCACGCCAATCCGGGATTTTCTTCATCCCGTTCGATGTAAAAAGGAAAGGGGATATCGCGGTCTTCGTTATACTGACCGATATCCAAATGCAGGCAACGCAACAGCCAGACATCCGGTTGGTCGCTGCGGTCGATATTGCTTTCGCCACCGTTGTATCCGCCGGCATCGGTGGCAGCGGTGTTATAGGCGAAACGAAGGAATTGCCATTGCGGAGGGTGTTTCCCGGCCCATTCGCTTTCCCCGCATCCCGGCCATGCTTCAATGCGATTTTGGTAACGGCGCTTGAGAGCGGGACAGTATAAGCAATCATCCGAACAATATTCGTGTTTCACCAATAACAAAGAAACGCCGCTCCAGAATCCGTTCGCCGCCGGGCCGCAGCCGAATTCGGTTTTATCGGGATGCGGCTGGGTTCCGGCGACACCGTCCGCCGGGGGATAATGATTGTAATCGAGCCGGTACGATTGGAGGGCGTTGAAGATCGTCCGGAGGTTTTGCTGGCAGGCCGCCGCATCGGCTTTATGCAACGCATTCCGGTAGTTGATTCCAACAATCGTGGTCAATATCCCGAGGACACCAACGACGACCAGTAATTCAATCAACGTGAATGCCCGCCAGGATTTATTCATGACCGGCCTCTTCATGAATCCGCCAATCGGAAACACCCGTCGTCTTTTCCCGGCGTGTATGGATGGCGTAATCGCCCTCCCATCCTTTTTCGATCCACGCGACATGGATACGATCCGTCCGAGGATCCAGAGCGATGGCAGGCGTCCTGGCATCTATGTCGATCGGATTCAGGATTGTCCGATCTTTGATTTCCCAGGCCGTGAGATCGACTTGCGCGATCGCCACCTGATAAATACCCGATAGATCTTCCTGCCAGACCACATAGGCGTTTCCCTTGGAATCGAAAGCCAGCGAAGGTTGCGAAGCGCTGAGTAGGCCATCGTTAACGATTATCGGCCCCCGCCAGGCTTCCCCATACTTTTTATAGAGAAACTGCACTTGATACAGACCGTTGACCGAAACGTTCGAGACCAGCCCGAGATGGCCGGACGAATCGGAAACCAGGCGCGGTGGATCGAGAAAACGCCCGCTTTTACTGGCGATCTCTTCGATATCCCCCAGAATCCGGCCGGGTGAAACAGAAAAGCCCTGAATCTGGAATGGCCCCTGCCACCCTTTGAGGAATCCCCAGATGACGTACAACGAGCCACCAGGCTGGCAAGCCACATCCGGCATCCAATTCGCCGTGTAATTCTTGAAATCCTCTTCGGAGGTGGTAATCCGAAACGATTCGATTCCATCCACCGGCGGAAATTTTCCGTTCTCATCGCTGGAACGCAGATACACATCGGCGTTATTGCCATTGACGGTGAAATCGTACCAGACCACGTGCAATCGGCCATCGTTTCCGGCCGCGATATTGGGAACGTAACCGCTGTCTCCTTTATGCGGGGCATGCGTGGTTGTCAACCGAACATCGTTCTCCAAAAAAGCGCCATCCACGGGCATCCGGTCGTAATAGATTTCCAAATTGTCGATATAATTGCCCGCCGCCGTGGTGTGGCGGTAATCCTGCCACACCACGTGAACGGTATCCTGCGCGTCGATAGCCAAGGTGGGATGCCGCCCTCCACCCGATTCTCCGCTATCCACGCGGATGGGCAAAGATACAATCCTGTTCTGGATCGATTGATACCAGATTTGATTGGCGGGCGGTTTGTTCGAATCATCGGGTATGTAATAAACCCAATGCACCGTTCCCCGCGAATCCACACCCATCGATCCACTGGTATTGGACGCGAATTGCACGGCTTCCTTACCTCGGTGAATCTCGATCTCGGGCTCGAAATCGAACGAATTGGCGGCGTGGATCAGAATCGTCAACATTAAAATCCATACGGAGTGGAAAGTCGAATTCATCGTTCCGCCTCGATCGTCCCCTCAGTTCCAATACACACCCCAGATTTCCACACCGGAAGGCAACTCGAATACTTCCTGGCGCAGGATCGGCAGAGGGGGAGTTTCCCATAGATCGAAAAGATAGTTATGAACGTCCTTGTCGCGCACAATGATCGTATTAGGCCCCCCCTCATACGGCTGCCATTCGCCCTGATCGTCCAGAATGTGAATCCCCCAAGTTCTTCCTTCCGGATCGTCGAGGCATTTATTTTTGGGTTGTCCTTCCGAGTCGAGAGAACAAATGGCAACCCCCTCGTTGGTTTCCTTATAAATCACAGAAA
>CAZFOX010000777.1:2510-2846 GCA_964520565.1 uncultured bacterium
CGGATTTCAATAACAAATTCAACCCGGTAATGGTTTCACCGGGGAAATCGACCACTTTAACAGTACGATCGCCGTTGCTATGATCGACCACCAAACCCGCCCGGCTGACAGTCTCGCACACTTCGGCAAACGTTTTCGCCGGGAGTTTCACGTCGCCCCAGGGACCGTATTCAAATCCGAACAGAGAACCGTTCGCCGCCGGTGCGGTGGCAATCCCTTCCATGGCCATCTGCTGGTGATAGTCAATGCGATGGTCGTGGCTGATGTCATAGATCGTCACCGGCTCACCGGCGAGTACCATCTGAATATTCCGCTCCTGTTCGACCGCGCCCCGTT
>CAZFOX010000778.1:0-2844 GCA_964520565.1 uncultured bacterium
CTCTACCCCCCTCGCCTTCCTCCACTTATGGCATTTTCATCCTTGGAACATCCGTCTCAAACTGTAGAGGAAGGAATTGGAAAAACGCGCCAGATATTTCTCCCTTTCCTATTACATTTCTTTTTTACTTTGCATATCCATTATAACGCCAATCGCATTTGAATCCACTTATTAAATCTTCACCCCACCCACTCCTCCGACAGCAACTCCGCCTGTTCGAGAACCGTTTTGGTGGCTTGTTCCTGCTTGTCGGGTGGGTAGCCGTATTTCCGCAGGATGCGTTTGACGATCACCCGCATTTGCGCGCGAATGCTTTCCCGGACTGCCCAATCGATGGTCACGTTACGTTTGACCGCCTGTACCAATTTCCTGGGCGATGGTTTTCAGGGTATCGTCGCCCAGTACTTTGACCGCGCTATCGTTGGTTTCCAGGGCATCGTAAAACGCCTTTTCGTCTTCGGTCAGTCCTAACTCTTCCCCCTGCCGGTCGGCTTCGCGCATCTCTTTGGCCAAAGCGATCAGTTCTTCGATGATCTGCGCGGTTTCGATGGCGCGGTTCTGGTATTTTTGAATGGATTTCTCCAGCATCTCAGAGAACGACCGGGACTGGACAACGTTCTTGCGGCTGCGGGTTTTGATTTCACCATTCAGGAGTTTACGCAACATCTCCACGGCCAGGTTCTTGTGGGGAAGATTGCGAACCTCGGCGAGAAACTCATCCGACAGGATAGAGATATCCGGTTTATTAAGACCAGCTGCCTGGAAAATATCAATGATGCCGTTTGGTGCGATCGCCCGATCCACGATTTGGCGGATGGCCAGTTCCATCTCTTCGTCGGTTTTCTGTTGACCAACCGTGTTTTTGGCCAAGACCGCTCGAACTGCCTGGAAGAAACCGATATCGTCTCGTATTTCGATAGCCTTCGGGTGGGGAACCGCCAAGGCAAACGCCTGGGATAACTCCTTCACAAATTGAGATAACCGGGATTTCCCATCTTTTTGGGAGAGAATGTGATCTTGAGCGGGAGGCAAAACGCCAAGGCGCTGTTGCGGGGATCCGGTTTTCCAAAGCGACCAATCGAAGCCGTGGAACATATCGCAACATTTTTCATACTTTTCGAGCATAGCGGCCACCGCTTCTTCTTGATCGATCGCCGTATTGCCTTTTCCGCCGCTTTCGGTATACGTAGAGAGGGCGCGCCGCAATTGATCGGCCAGCCCCAGGTAATCCACCACCAGTCCACCCGGCTTATCCTTGAACACCCGGTTAACGCGCGCGATCGCCTGCATAAGATTGTGTCCCTGCATAGACTTATCGAGATACATGGTATGCAGGCAGGGAACATCAAAACCGGTCAGCCACATATCCCGGACGATGACCACTTTGAACGGATCGGCGGGATCTTTGAACCGGTCGGCTAACTCTTCCCGTTTTTTCTTGTTGCGGATGTGAGGCTGCCAATCGGGAGGATCGGACGCCGAACCGGTCATGACGATCTTGATCCCGCCTTTGTCATCGTCTCCGGAATGCCAATCCGGCCGGATTTTAACGATGGCGTTATAAAGATCGACGCAGATCCGGCGGCTCATGCAAACGATCATCGCCTTGCCATCCATCGCTTCCAGACGGTTTTCAAAATGGTTGACCAAATCTTGAGCGATCAGTTTGAGGCGCTTCTCCGTACCCACCAGGGCTTCCAATGCCGCCCATTTGGTTTTGAGTTTCTCCGTCCGCTCGATCTCCTCACCTTCCGTCACTTCCTCGACGGCTGGGTCGATATGAGGACGTTCCTTCTCGTTCAGTTCGATCTTGGCCATGCGGCTCTCATAATAAATCGGAACCGTCGCGCCGTCTTCGACCGCTCGTTGGATGTCGTAAACGCTGATGTATTCGCCGAACACCGCGCGAGTATTGGCGTCGCTCTTTTCAATCGGCGTTCCGGTGAATCCGATAAATGACGCGTTCGGCAGGGCGTCGCGCATGTGCCGGGCGAAGCCGTCGATGAAATCGTACTGGCTGCGGTGCGCCTCGTCGGCGATGACTATGATATTTCGCCGCTCGGAGAGAACCGGGTGCTTGTCACCCTTTTCTTCAGGAAAGAACTTTTGAATCGTGGTGAAGACAACCCCGCCGGATGCGACGTCGAGCAGTTCGCGCAGGTGGGAGCGGCTTTCCGCCTGGGCGGGTGACTGCCGTAGGAGTTCATGGCAGCGGGCGAAGGTACCGAATAACTGATTGTCCAGATCGTTGCGGTCGGTAATCACCACCAGGGTTGGGTTAGCCATCGCGGGATGCAACACTACCCGCCCCGCGTAGAACGCCATCGTCAGGCTTTTACCGGAACCCTGCGTATGCCAGACTACTCCCACCCGGCGGTCGCCTTTAACGCTGGAGGCTTTCACCGTTTCATCGAGGGCGCGGTTGACGGCGTGGTATTGGTGATACCCAGCCATCTTCTTGATCTTCTCGCCCTTGTCGGACTCTTCGAAAACGATGAAATAGCGGATCAAGTCCAGAAAGCGGCGCTTCTCGAACACCCCTTCCAAGACCACTTGCAGCTGGGGAATATGAGAACTGGCCAACTCTTCGCCTTCGATGGTGCGCCAGGGCATGAAGCGTTCGCGATCGGCGGTCAGCGAACCGATGCGCGCCTCGACGCCGTCGGAGATAATCAAAGATTCGTTGTAGGCGAGCAAAGAAGGAATTTCATTCTTATAGGTTTGAAACTGATTAAATGCCGTCCAGATGGTTGCTTTTTCATCCGCGGGATTCTTCAGTTCGATTACGGCCACAGGAAGCCCATTCACGAAAATCGCGATATCCGGGCGTCGGTTGTTGTGATT
>CAZFOX010000779.1:0-2844 GCA_964520565.1 uncultured bacterium
CCCGCGAGCGATGTCGCTTTTCCCTCGAGCGTCTTTCCCAGGTCGGTCGCGAGCGGAGGGAATCACGTAGAGGGTGCGGCCCCTCATGCAGCCTTCGTAGAGTTTTTTCATGGTGGATTTCAATTCATTGGGATCGATCCAGTTGTTGGTCGGTCCGGCGTCCTCTTTGTTTTGGGACGCGATATAGGTGCGATCCTCGACGCGGGCGACGTCGGAGGGATCGGAACGGAAGAGGTAACTATTGGGGCGTTTTTTCTCGTTTAGTTTTATGGTCTGGCCTGCATCCAGCATGAGTTTCATCATGCGGTTGTATTCATCCTGCGAGCCGTCGCACCAATAGACCGAATCGGGTTTGCACATTGTTTCGATTTCTGCTACCCACTCCAGCAACCTCGGGTTGTTTGTCTTTGCCATTGTTCTCTCCTTGTATCGATGAATAACCGATAGTTTACTTTTTTGAGACAGGTCTTGTGCTGCCTATGGCATTCCATCGCCTGGATAGCGAATCCGGGTGTCATCCCGACCATCCGGTTAGGTAAACGGATTCTGTGCGGCGCGTTTTTTTACCCGAGGCGCCCGCGGTTTTTTTTCTTTATACCATCAATCCAGGTTAGAAATACTGCAGGTTCCAGGATGAGTACTACCGATTTTTGCACTCATGATAATCCCGTAAAGTGTCTTGAAGACGAAACTCACACTAAATACACACACTATATCTTGTACCCGTCACAGGGATCGAGCCACGAAGTCTTGTGGATTGAATTTACGTTGATGACTTTTTGCCGTTTCGTCATTCATGATTTCGAATACTCAATCGAATTATGCCGATTCTTACAGGGTGAATCTATGAGGATTTATCTGTAATGAGGATTGTTTTTCAGACTGGGTTAAGGATCAAGCCCTGCCTTCTGGTAAACTGGCAAGAGAGATAGTATCACATATGGTAATAACTCCGAGAGAGAAAGTTAATTTTTTTTACTATGTTTTCTTGTTTTATTTCATATTGATAAATAATATAGGGAAAAAATTCGAGTCAGAAATATCCTTTTCGTGACGTAAATTACCTTTGTATCAAAAAAATACAACATGTTATGGATACTCCTTCCCATCGGTGGAAGAGGAAGCCAGGGCATTTCGAATTAGATCGCCATGGATATTTTTTATGCTACCTCCCAGGGCAGCTTTCATAAATGGAAGTCCAATCAGCGATAGCAGCCAATATCCGAAAATGGAATATAAAATCCCGACGGCCAGGTTGGTTTCGTAGGGTGCGTAATGATGAAACAGGTAAATCATAGCTGAATCGCGAGTTCCCATTCCTGACAAGGTTATGGGGATGAGTCCAATAAAGATGGCGATGGGAAGAGCGGCGGCGATATAGAAGAGAGGAACGTCGGCGTTGAAGGCCTTAAAACAGAGCCAGGTTTGGAGAAATGAGCAAAACCAATTGATCAGGGTGATGGCGAGTATACCCGCAAAGGTCCACACGTTCAGGTAAATCGATTTGCTGGCCTCGAGGATATCGATTCCAAACGCCTTCCATTTTTCCGGGACGTAATTTACCAGCGGGGAAGCGGCGGCGGCGAAGAAGAGAATGACGCCGGAGAGCAATAAACCCATCAGAACGATGGATTGTTCGAATCCATAAAACCATCCCGCCAGGATTCCATAGAGGCAGAGAGCCACTACGTCCATCATGCGTTCGGCGACGATCACGCCGGTCGTTTTGGCGTAGGGGAGGACGTTTTTGAGGAACAACACTTTGATCAAATCGCCGGATTTGGCGGGGGTGATGGTTCCCATCGGCCAGGCGGCCATGATGAGGGTGAAACTTTGATAGAAACCCAGCTCGGCTCCGACCTGATGGGCGATCAGGTTCCAACGAACGGCGCACCAGACGGGATACGTGCACATGACGAGGAAGGCGAAGACCAGATACACCGGATTCGCGTTGCGGATTGTGGCGGCGGCATCGGAAAAATCCATGCTGTAGAAGAGGATGCCGAACACAATCACCGTCAGCAGCAGAAGGATCAATCGTCGTTTGGATTTCATGATGGTCCCGTTTGCGTCCATCATAGCAAACGATGGAAGGAGCCCAAGATATCGAGCGGGATTATTTTTCCCTCCGAATGGAACCCAGCCGAACCATGAGTTCGGAGTCGGGATTCAAGGCAAGGCGTTCCTGGTCGACGATCTGCATCACTTCGATTTCAGGAGCATTCATTTGAGCCGCTTCGATCATCAGCTGGCGTGCGATACGGCGGAGGGATTCGCGGCGTTCTTCCTCGGAAGGCCCGCGAGCGGTTTGGGTTACGAACACTCCCGCGCCTTGCCGCGGAATGAGAATCCCTTCTGCCTCCAAATGCTTGTAAGCCTTAACGATCGTCATGGTACTAAGAGACAATGCCTTGGACATTTCGCGAATGGAGGGCATGATGCAATCGGGAAACAGGAGACCCGAAGCCAGAAAATATTTGACCTGATCGACGATCTGCCGGTATGCAGGAATGCTTGAGTGAGGATCGATTTGAAAGGGGAGCATATTGTTTTTCCAAGAAATTGTTTAGGTGTACTATAACACTATTACAGATAATTTCCAATAAATCTCTTTAAATCTCTTTTTTTGCGCCTTTTTGGGAAGATATTTCCCTATCTATTGCCTTTTCTATGATAAAAAAACGGGATCAAGCGGAATTTGAGGGGAAAGTGTTCGATTAGAGGAGAAAAAATGAGAGGAGAAAAAATGGTGCCGGAGGAGGGAATCGAACCCTCACATCCCGAAGGATACCAGATTTTGAGTCTGGCGCGTCTACCAGTTCCACCACTCCGGCTGCCGGTTGT
>CAZFOX010000780.1:0-2844 GCA_964520565.1 uncultured bacterium
ACGTTCCCACATCCCATAGCATTCAAGAAGCCAGCGCCTTAATTGGAGGAAAGAGTCATTATCTAACCACTCCCGTAGCATTTTTATTTCAAATCCCGCCTGACGTGTTTGCCAGGGATGGCCAATACCAATCCTACCGTTATTATTCGGATGAAACCAGCTGGTTTGCCATCCTGGGCAACGGCCCGGATGGGGATATGGATATCACGGACGATTTTATCCGAACGAAAGTTGAACAATCCAGCGTATCCATGAATGGTGGAACCGCTATCATGCAATCGGCGGTGGTGTTCGATCCATCCAATGGTACAACCAGCAACGGTGACATCGTTAAAATCGGCCCTTAATATCTGAATATCATGTCAAAACCTTCTCTCGCCCGTTCCCTGTATTCTCTGCCCACGATCGCCACAGTAGCGGCGGCGGCTTTTTTACTCACCGATCTTTTGCCGGCTT
This sequence comes from uncultured bacterium, assembly GCA_964520565.1. Lineage (GTDB taxonomy): Bacteria > Hinthialibacterota > Hinthialibacteria > Hinthialibacterales > Hinthialibacteraceae > CAZFOX01. The sequence continues at coordinate 457 of CAZFOX010000780.1, forward strand.
GCGGTTGGATTCCTCAGACGCCCTATTCGATTTCCGCGATCTTGGAGGGCGTATTGATCCTGCAGTTGATGGCTGCCTGGCGGGATCGTTTCGCGTACCTTCCTCTGACTCATCTTTACATTCTGTTCGCGCTCTTTTTTTTACGGCTGGTTTTTCGCCCGTTAGCAGAAGGCGGCCTGATTTGGGCGATGCGGGCGGGCTCGGTTCATCCGTTAGGTTTGGGAGCCATCGGTTATCTGGGAATCGCCGCACTTCATCCCCGAATATACCGCGGTATGGAACAAATTTGCCAACGCATTCTTCTTTGGCCAGCCGCCGCCCGCTATGTGATTTTTCTGGGGTTCGTAACCCTCTTCACGTTGGCTTGTTTTCATTTTCCCTCCTATCATATCACCCGCGATGGATTCGATTGGATCGAACGTACCACCCAGCCGGTCTGGCAGATTTACCTGCGCGAACCGTTGACGATCGGCCTGTACCGTTGGATTTTTCTTTTCGTCTGGGAGAGATGGGAGATGACCAGTTTTCAGGTTATCGGTCTCTTGTCGATCGGGGCGGGAATCTGGTGGGTAGCTTGGATGGGATTGTTGATTGAAATGAAGTGGTCGCATGGATTCGACCGGTTCCTGGCCTGGATGCTGACACTATCCTCGGGAGGCCTGCTGGTTCTTTTCTTTGCCCATATCGAAGTGTATCCCATTCAGATTGCCGGACTGACTCCCGCTTTCTATTACGCCTGCCGCTATCTCGAAGGGAAAAGCCGGATCGGATATGCGGGAGTTTTTTATAGCATCGCTCTCCTGCTTCATCTCTCCTCCGGGTGGTTGCTGCCCGCATTTTTGTTGTTACCCTGGTTTCAAAATGGGAAAGACCGGTTAGGAGACCTGGCTCGGTTCGTTGGAATATTCGTCCTGATTCAAGTTATATTCTGGGGATCGTTGATGGTTGTTTATTACGAAAACAGCCCGGCGATGTTATTCGAACGGTTGTATGAACAATTCCATGTCGGACTCGAACGAGATATGTTTCTGCCGCAATGGGCCTGGTTGATTCCGGGGCATTTTTTCGATTTGTTCAATGTATATGTATACTATTCTCTCCCGTGTTTTCTTTTATTTCCGGTCTGCCTGACGCGATTGCCCGTACGGATTGCTCGGGAGAATGGATTTTGGATTGCCGCCGCGTTGGGTTACTTTCTTTACACTTTTTTCTGGCATGCGGACCGGGGATATCCCGAGGACTGGGATCTGTTTTCTCCCATTACGCTCATCGTGGTTATCCTCTGGCTGCATCTGTTGTTACCGCTGTCCACGGAAAAGACTCAACAAGCCACCTATTCCACCGATTACCAGCGCTCGTTGATATATCTGGCATCGGTGGGAACCTTCTTTTTTGCCGCCAGCCAGGTTTATTACCATCACACCGTACCTTTTATTCGTTTGTAATATCTATATTTTTTTAAGGACACAGGAACCTTTTTCTTTCTCCTGGCAGACAAATATATAAAAATATGCTTTATATGGAGTGCTAATCCCAATTAGGGAGAAGGACATGTATGCAAGGTATTTCCTTGTAATCATTGTCTTTAGCATTGTGTTACTTTGTATTCCCTATTCACTGCTGGCAGAGGCAAAAGAGTCTTTCGATTTAGGCCATATCGAAGTATTCCGGGATACGTGGGGAGTCCCGCATATTTTTTCTGAATCCGACGCCGGGGCGTTTTATGGACTTGGATATGTATGCGCCCAGGATCGGGCATTTCAGATATATTGGAATTTACGAATTATCCAGGGCCGGACGGCGGAAATAGTAGGGGATATTCCTCTGAGTAACCGGCGCGACCGGACGGCGTTATGGAGCGATCGTAAAGCGCGGACAGAAGGATTCTATCGCGCCGCTCAACGCATTGTTCCCACCCTCGACTCCGAAACGATTGCCTTTCTGCAAGCCTACAGCGAAGGCGTCAATGCCTACATAAAAAACAATCGTAAATTATTGCTCGATCTATTCGATCGATATGGCCTTGAACCGGAGTCATGGACTCCCGCCGATGAAGCCGCGGTGGAAAAAATTTCGATACAAAGAGAGGTTTTGAATCATTAGGAATACCGGGTTCAATTATCCGGATCTTATCTAAGGTCCTACTGCGGATAGTTGAATCTTTATTTCCCCTCCCTAACCTCCCCCATATCGTTGCACCACTTGGGGGAGGATTTTTTTATTCAATCGGTCTTCCCTATTGGCCGATATCTGGGATGGAAGGGAATGATGGTTTCTTCGATAGGGAGCGGTTTTTCTAATTGCGTTCTAATTCGCGTTTTGAAAAAGCCAGAATAGAATGGCTTTTTTGAAGAAGGAGCGAAAAATTAAAGCACGGGCTTTTAAGAA
>CAZFOX010000781.1:0-2820 GCA_964520565.1 uncultured bacterium
TGAAAAAATGGACTATGGCAATTTTCATTGATAATATCAAGACACAAGTCGTGTTTTTTTTCGTTGATACAAGCACTTAACATACCTTCCAGTAGTATTGAATAAAGAGTGAACTTACGCAAGAACAACCCATCTTCTCTATCGTCCCGTTTCCATGGGTCGTCCCCCCGTTTATTGAAATAGGTCAATAGATTATTTTTCACCTCATTCAGAAAATTATGAGCGAGTTCCGTATCTCTGAAATACAATCCCAATAGAACGATAGAGGAGGTTTCATGTAATAACCTATATTCCTCGCTATCGTCAGTCGGATATGCTTCCGTCAATCCGATTAAACGATCCTTCAACTCCATCAACCGATTGAAGGACATTTTAACTCCTTTGTTTTTCCGGTATTCATATGTATAAGGCGATTCGATTTCTTTCTTGGCAATATCTGCCGATCTGTTACTATTTTCCGTATTTGCCACAGAATCAGTAGAAGATGAAATGATGATTATGATAAATATAAATAGATATGTTTTCATGATAGACTCCTATTATGGAAAAATTAAAAATTATATTGTACCCATTGATCATATAATATCATGGATAACCATCCCACGTCCTCAGCGATTCTATTTGATCTCTCGATGGTACCTGCGGATAATTGATTGCGACTGGTGGCAAGATAGGACAATCCACGTTTTCCGTTTACTCCGAAACCATCCCGATTGTCTTTAGCCATTTCTCCACCAGTTGAGGCCATTCCGTGATCGGAAACTCCGCCGTCGTAGCCCGAACGCATGCCCGCCCTGCGCGTGTAAATGCATCTCCATCGGACCCCCGTCTTTCTTCAATGCAATATAATAAACCAGCGAATTCTCTCCTTTGTCGACCGGATCGTCCTCTGCCTGCAGGATAAACGTCGGCGGCGTCTCGCGGTTGACTTGATCGGCTCGTAGGCTCGGCTCAAAGCGCAATCATACCCCACCACTTCGATCTATCAATGCAGCAACGAACCCTCGGCTTTTGTGGCGGGTAAAGAGACGTTCTGTCCCTGCTCTTTCGCCCATTGCATCGTCGCCATGAATTTCGGCGATTGAGTTGGGTCGTCGTCGTAGTATTGCAGCAATCCCCAGCTGCCCCATTTGCTCCAACTGCTGACCGAGGAAAACGCGCAGATGAGTCCTCCGCCGTTTTGTTTCCAGGCATCGTAATATTTACGGTAAATATCGCCCATGCGCGGGTGGGCGTTGGCCTGGTGAAACAGCGCGGTCATCGCCTCGTTGTTTTCGCCGCCCGCCACGCCGACCAGGTGCTGCCCGGCTTCGTACGCGATCAGCGCCAGACCGTACTTCTCCGCCACTTTTTTTTGTTCCGCGATCCAGCCAATCGCTTCGGGCAGCGACTGGCTTTCGACGCGATCCAAAACCTGGTCGACCGTCCAGGTCGCAACCTGGCTGGCGGACGGATCGCCGTCCGGTGTTATATTAAACGATACATAGGGAGCGATCGCCAACGCGTCCGCCTGTTTGTAGGCGTCCTGGAACTCGACGATCCGTTCCGATACGTACGAATTCGCCGCCTGCGTCGGCAAGACGCGCACCAGACGCTGAACTCCGCCGAATACCTCTTCCCAAATCTTGAAAATCTGCACGGAGCGGTAGGCGGTATACCGCCATCCGGCTTCCCACTGTTTTTGCGCGAAACCCAACGCCATTCCCTGCTTTCCGGCGTAATCGGTTTGCTGGAACGTGCCATTCCACGTTTCGTTCGAATACTCCACGTATACTTTCAAATTCGGATCCAGTTGCTCTTTGACCTGCTCCGCGAAATGGCGGACGTAATCGTCGTTGGCCTTGTGGGGCATGCAAAACCAGGGATCGGCGTTCAGGCGATTGGCCAAATCGATCATCCACTCCAGCGGCGCTCCATGCGTGGTTGCATTGGCATCGGTCGGCAGGGGACGGTCGTCCCACGAAACAATCGAAGAGTTGTTCGTCTCCATAAAGTCCATAAACCGCAAACAGGCGACACCGCTCCATCGCTTCAAAAAATCGGGGTGCCAGGGATCGTTTTCGTAGGTCGATTCAAAACCCGGCATGATGACGCGGATATGGCGGATGTAATTCTCCGGATGGGTCTCGCGGATTTGCAGAAACATCGCGCCCCGCTTCGGATCGATTTCCGCAATCAATTTCCCCGGCTCTTCCGATACCACCCGCGCGCCGTTGGATAGTTGGATCTTTCCTTCGCCTTCATACAGGACGGTATACAGGCCTTTCGGGTAGTGCCCTCCGTCGATCGTGCACATCAAGGTTTCGGCAAACGTACCCGGTTGTAATCGCTTGACCCATCCCTGCTCGTCGATCTCCAAGGCGGGACCCGAACCCCAACTGCCCCCTTCCTTCTGGGAAATCCAGGCGCGGGAGAGCCGGAAAACATCGACGAATGGCAATTCGGTGTTCCAATCGCATAACCCGGCTAGATTGATCCCCAAGCGGGGCAGGGAAGCCTTTTCCTCGATCCCCGACGCCAATCCCTGCGATGGAAAGCAGGCAATCACGGCTACGATGATAATGATGCAATGATATATCTTCGGGTAATTATTCATTCTATCCCTCTCATTTTGGTTAATGGCATATAGGGTGAAATCGAGGTATTACGCTAGTAGTCTGGCCGTTTACTATTATCGGGTAAAAAAGCATACTCTGGATCAACTGGCGAATCGGATCATCATTAGATTGCTTCGCTTTGCTCGCAATGACATAGCGATACGTTCGTGTCATTGCGAACGAAGTGAAGCAATCTAAAAGTCGGATCGTTGTTTTTTACTCG
>CAZFOX010000782.1:0-2814 GCA_964520565.1 uncultured bacterium
TCTTTAGAGGTTGCCTGCGAGCGAAACGTGACGCGGCGGCGCACTTGATTATTCTCCCGGGCATGCCCTGCCAGAAAATAAACCGCCGTGGCCACGCCCGCGATATCGGCCAGAAAATCGGTGAAATCAACGTTGCCGAATCCCATCCCGTCCATCCACTCCTTGCCGATTCCAACCAGGATCGACGCCGCGAGAGAGAACGCGATGACCAGGGTTAGCATGGCGCTGCGGTACTGGCTTTCCGATTCCCAGAACCGGGGAGCCAGCGTCCGGCGGCGCGGATTCTTGGGCAGCAGGATTAGAAGAAGCGCCGAAGCGATGCCCAGTGATACGGAAAAATGGAGAAGAATGTCGATCATAAATCGCTCGGTATGTAAGCGGGTATGAATCGTTGCCGGGGTAACAGCCGGTCAATACGAGCTTGTCTCCCGCTTGGATTCGTAGTAATACGATTGCCCGTAGCCGTACCGGGCATAGGCTCCCCGTTCCGCGGCGGGAACGCCGTTGAGTATGGCGGCGTAGATCGATCCACCGGTCTGCCGGAAGTGATCGAGGGTGGAAAGAAGGTCGTCTTTGACGATTTTCCCGCTGCGCACGACCAGCAGCGCCGTATCGATCCGGGGCGCTAAAATCGTCGGATCGGGTGTGGCGAGAACGGAGGGCGAATCGAGAATCACAAAATCGAAATCCTTCTTCAGTTGCTCGATGAGTTCGTCGAATCCCGTGGAAGTAAGCGCCTCGCTTGGGCTGGGCGTATACGTTCCCGCCGGCAGTATAAACAAACCGGGCAGATCGGTTTCAAACAATACGCTTTCCAGCGATTCCAGATCATCGATCGCGTCGGTCAAACCCGGCTCCCGGGGTTCGCCGAAATAGCGGTGCAGGGTCGGTTTGCGAAGATCGCAGTCGACCAGCACCACACGTTTGCCTACCAGGCTCAGGCTGGAGGCCAGATTGACGGCGACGGTGCTCTTTCCCTCTCCTTTCATCGCGCTGGTGATCAGAACGGTCTGCGTATGCGCGATCATATCCGAAAACAGAAAACGCGTCCGCAGACCGATGTAGGCTTCTCCCGCCGGTGTGTGCGAATCGTGTTCGTCGATTCGGCCGACGATCTGCGAGGAGGAAACGGCGCGATAGAGGGGAATACAACCCATAATGCTGATTCCCGTCAATTGTTCGATCTGTTGGGGTGTGCGAATGGTGCGATCCTGCAATTCGATCAGAAGGACGCCCGTCAGGGTGAGCGAAAGAGCGGCTGCAAACGAGAGGAGCAGAATCTTGAACCAACTGCGGTTGGCGGCCCGGGTGGGCGCTTCGGCGCGGTCGACAATTTCATACGTGCGGTTTTGGGTCTGTTCCTGTGTATCCCGGCTGCTGCGGGCGTTCTGTAAATCCTGGATGTATTTGACCCGTTGCTGTTCCAGCTGCTCCTTGGCTTTCTCCATGCTTTTCAGGGTGTTCCATTCGGAATCCCGGCGGTATTTTTCCTGAATGAGCGATTGTTCTTCTTCCACCAGTTTATTTTTGGTCGAAAGGGCTTCGTCATGGGCGGTCTTGGCTCTCTGGACGTGGATGGCGATTTCCTCGCGGATGGTTTGATTGACCGTATCCAGTTTGCTTTTGGCGCTGACGTAGGCGGGATGCCGATCTCCGTATTTGTCCTTGATTTCCGCCCAGGTCTGCATCAACTCATTGCGGCGGTTGCGAAGCTGATCCAGTGAAGGGGAGGTCAGAACGTCCGTGCGGACGGAATCCATATCGTCGATCTTTCCGGGCAGGAACAACGATTCGTATTCCGCTTCCACCTTTGTCAGCGTTTCGTTCGCGACGGCCATTTGTTCCCGCACCCGGGAGAGGCGGTCGTCGATATCTTGAACGGGATCGAACGAGCTCATTCCCTGCAACTGGAAAAAGCCGTGTTCTTTTTTGTAATTCAGGATTTCTTCGTTTTGCGTGGCGATTTGAACGTCGGCTTCGGCGATCAGTTTTTCCAGGCTGACGATGTAATCGGCCGTATAAACCACGTTGGATTGCGTGTTCTTGCCGATGAATACCTCGGCGTGGGTATTGGCGACTCTCGCCGAAAAATCCGGATCGGTCGAACGGAACGTCAGCGAGACGATTTGGGGCGCCTGCCGGTCGGGCGCCACCCGTAACGATTCGAGGTATCGATTGATCAGAGGCGCTTCGATCTCCACGGTTCCCGAAGAAACCGCCGGATCGGAAGGAAGCGTGGAAGACTCGGCGCGATTCAGGATCGGAAGGTCGAACCGGCTCTGTTGGGAATCCAGGCGCGTCTGAAACTCGCTCAGGCCGATAGTGTGAATAACCTCCCGCACCAGGGAACGGCTTTGCAGCAGTTTGATCTGGGTCTGGTAAAACTCGAGGGAAAACAGGTCGAAGGCGGTTAATTGTTCGATATTGAAAACAGTCCGTTTGGGTACGATTTTCATGCGCGACGTGGCGTCGTACTGAGGGGGATCTTTCAGGAAGAATGCCAGACTCAAAAAAAGTGTCCCGGTAAAAATCAACAACGAGGCCAGCCAATGCCGAATCAAAACCTGCAGGAACCACGAAAAATCGAAAGCGATCTCCACGTGTTCGTTCACGGATTGAGTGGCAAACGAACCTGCCTTTTGAGGAAGGTTGATCCGGTTAGTCGTTGCGGGTTCGAGGTCCATTACGTTACTGCCATTCTACGAGTCGACCGATCCATGGGTGATATTCTTGCGGCGAGATCGGATGATTTTCTATTCACAGACTCGCCGGAATTCTCATCCTCCCCGGTACGTACACAGGATTTGCATTCAT
>CAZFOX010000783.1:0-2797 GCA_964520565.1 uncultured bacterium
TTGGCGGTCACCAATTTCAAAAACGAAGAGGTCGTCATCGAAATCAAGAAAAACCTCAAGGGAGAAATCCAGAAATACGACGGCGAACCCAAGATACAGCGTTTGGCGAAAGGCCTCAGTTCCGTCAATCCCGACACGCAGGTCATTTGGAAACTGCCGGTAAAACCCGGCAAGGACAACTCCCTGAAATTGACCTATGTCTATCAAATCTATATTCGTGGGTAATTCCACTGGCCATGGATGAAAAAGCCTCCGCGGCACGCCTATTTCTTCCGCGCTCCCGCCGGTTTGGGACGGAAGGACTGGCACTCCATCCCGGAACTTTCCTTCACCACCAGCGAGGGGATTCGCCGCGTTTTAAAGCCCATGATCCGGCATCCGTAAGGGCGAATTTTGTCCCAGGTTATATAAAAATGGGCGCAACTTCGGCAATGGACTTTAGACGCACTGGGTTTTTTCTGATCGGACGATCGCATAATTGGTTTCTTACGCCTGCGAAAAAAACTCAACCCCGTTATTATATACAAAATGGGCCGCGCATTACGCTCCAGAAAGCACAAGCCCATAGGCAATTATAGTATAGAATCATATTGGATCACGATGAGATATCTACGCTTTTTTTTCTTCGTCATTCCCATTGGGTTGATCGGTTTTCTGGTTTTGGATGTAGGGCTTCGATCGGTTTTGGTCGATGAGATGACTGCGGAAGGCGCTCCCTTCCCCATGGAACATGCCGCGTTGTTTTACCCCGACGCCTATGGCATGGTTCGCCCCCATCTTCATGTGGAAATCTCAACCCCTCCGTTCACCATCGATACCAACGCCTTTGGAATGCGGATGGGAGAAATCCAAACCGCCAAAAATCCCGGCGTTGTCCGAATCGCCGTGTTAGGTGACAGCCTCGCCTTCGGATGGGGTCTTCCTGTGGAAGAAGCCTTTCCCAGCAAATTGCAGGCGTCTCTCAACGCCGCCGGGAATACAAAATATGAGGTTCTGAATTTCGCCGCTCCCGGATTCACCTCCCTGCACGCGATCAAACAATACGAACGGATCGTCCACAATTTTCAGCCGGATATTCTAATCCTGGCGCTGGGTTTGTTCGATTCGTACGAATGCCGATTCTCGGAACCGGAGATTTTTTCCATCCTTGAGCGTTATGGGATGGTTTCCGGAACGCAGGGCTTACTGGGTTTCCTGAACGCCTACAGCACGGTAGGCCATTGGCTGGTCAAACAAAAACAGCAACAGATCAACGCCGAAATTCAGCGGCAAATAGCCGAACGATCCCGCGAAAATACCTGGAAACCCAAAGTCCCGCCCGATTCTCAGAAAAACTACCTGAAGGCCATCATTGATCACCACCAACTCCGGGGAGGAAAAACCATCCTCGTCAACGGCAATCTGTTCAATTTCGACACCCACCCGGCACTCCAGGAGTTATCGGAATCGCTTCACCTCCCTCTGCTGGACATCCGCTCGGTCTTTGAAGGAGTCGGCGGGTACGAAGAACGAAAGAAACACTTTTCTATGAATCTCCAAGTCTGTGGAATCGATTATTTCGATTCCGGCTCGGAAACCCGATATTTGTACCGTGTCCATTGCGGCGATACCCTTTCCATCACCAAGGGTGTATACATTACTGGCAACCTACCTGAACTCGGGAACGGAATTCCCAATTCGATTCGCATGTACGACGATGGAACGCACGGCGACGAACGCGCCGGTGACCGGGTCTGGTCGCTTCAAATACTGCTCCCCCATCCACAACCGGTGCATTTCACCTTCACGTCCGGCGGCGTACAGGGACAATGGAGCGAAAAGGAAACCGGTTTGGAGCATACGGCGAAAAATCAACGTTTTGAGTTTGAGTTTACACCCCCGGCGTCCGAACCGGTCATACTCTGGCGGTCTCCGATTTTCGAAATCAACCAGGCCCCGTTCGGCCACCTGTTGCAAAGCCCCACTTCCCCCCTGCCCAACGCAAACGGCCATACCGCCATCGCCCGGCGGCTGGAAATCCTGGTTCGCGGCCTGATGGATGAAAAACCGTGATTTACATATTTTTGTATTTAATTCTCCCGGTTTCGTGCGATAATAGACAAAATTCCATTATCTCTATGAACGATGACACCGGATAACGTAATTCAACTCATTCAAAATCACGAATCCGATAGCGTGGAATATACCACGGCCACTAAAGATATCGATAAATTCTCCAAAACAATTTGCGCTTTTTCCAACGATTTTCCTTCGCATAAAAAATCCGGTTACCTCTTAATCGGTATCCAAAACCGAGATGGGAACCGTTGCGGATTGACCGTGACGGACGAACTCCTGAAAGACCTCTCCTCCATTCATGATAATGGAGGTATCCAACCCTTGCCCTCATTGATTATCCAAAAAGTATCCTTTCCGGACGGGGATGTCGCTATCGTTGAAGTCAAACCGTCTCCCATGCCGCCGGTGCGTTATAAAGGACAAGAAAGGATTCGGGTCGGCCCGACCTGACGCGTTGCATCCGAATTCGAGGAAAAGCGCCTCGCAGAAAGACGGGTCTCCTCGCAATTGACGTTCGATGCCCGGCCTTGCCTGGGTTCGCAATTGCAAGAACTCAATGAAGAGTTATTTCGCATTACCTATCTTCCCAACGCTGTAGCCAAAGAAGTGATCCAGCAAAATCGCAGCTTTGTGGAACAGCTGGCCTCTCTTCGTTTTTACGACCTTCATGCAAATTGCCCGACCCACGCGGGAATTCTTCTTTTCGGAGAAGATCCGCGGCGTTGGCTTCCGGGCGCTT
>CAZFOX010000784.1:0-2793 GCA_964520565.1 uncultured bacterium
CCCGCCCCCGCCATTGTATACGCCGAATTACAGGAAGTGATCGGTGGGGGGATATGCCAGGTCTCTTCCACACTCTTTAACGCCGTCCTTCTATCCGATCTCGAGATTCTGGAACGGTATCGGCATCATACTCCCATTAATTATCTTCCTCTGGGTATGGATGCAACGGTCAGTTGGGAAACCAAGGATTTCCGATTTAAAAACTCGTCTGGAGGCCGAATCCAGATTATCGGCCGCGTATCCGATAAGACGGTCACATTGGAAATCTATGGCGAACGTCCCTTATCGAACGAACTGCGATTAGAAACAGAAATCGTAGAATCGCCCAGTCTCATTTCCGATGAAGAATCCGAAGCCGGATTGGAAATCGCACTCTATCGAGTGCGTCTGCGCGATGGGAAAGTGATTGCCCGCGAGTTTTTGCACAGAGATTTTTTCCCTCCCCGCACCCTGAAAAAACCATGAGTTCCTATCGCCCTTTGCTGCGGATGGCCGTACTGGTTCTCTTCCTCATGGGAACGGGATGGAATAGGAACCTATCGGCCAACGAAACCGATGCCAACAAAGGCCGGTTAGAGCCATATGCCCGATGGATTAAAACTCGGGAAGGCAAAGCGCTGCTCGATTTCGTCCGTACAACCGTCTATACACTGGTCAATCATCAAACGACCGAATCCATCGCGGAGAATCTTTATCCCTGGATTCAATATCCCGTCGGAGTTTTCATTACAGCGATGGACAAGCGAAAGGTTCGCGTATGTGTCGGCGTTTTTACACCGACAGAACCGACTTTGGGGAAAGAAGTGATTCATCAGTGTAACCGGCTGATAATCGACGATCCCCGGCATCCCCCACTTTCGCCCTACGAGCTGGAGCAGTTACGATTCGTTATTGCTTTTACCGGCGATCCTACCCCCATCGAGAAGCCGGAAGAGATCGATATTTGGAGGAAGGGGATACTCATGCGCTGGAACGGACGGGAATCTGTATTGCTTCCTGGAGAGGCAAAAACGCTGTCCTGGGGATTGAGAGAATTGCGCCGGCAAATCCAGATTCCAACCGGTGAAATAGCCGCCTATGCCTCGTTTCCGGTTGTGACCCTGGAAGAAACCGAAAAGAAAACCACTCGTGAATGAAATAACCTGGAGGATAAATGCCATGAACGTTCGTTACGCCGTTTCCACGGTTCTCCTGCTAATCGTCCTGCACTGCGTGGGATTGTCTCCCGAAGTGGGATGGGCACAAAACGCCACCCTGAGCGGGATCGTTCTCGATGAAAAGACAGAACAACCCATATCCGGAGCCAAGGTGGAACTGAGTAATTCCAATGCCGGAACGGGGTATTTTGTCACGCAAACCGGTTCGGACGGCCGATTTTCATTTACGCAAGTACGTACGGGCCTTTATTACGATCTCGGAGTCCTGGCAGAAGGTTATTGCCCCTACGAAATGCCCAGCTGGACCGTTCCGGAAAACCAAAACGCCGTGGAGTTACGAATCCCGCTGATCCAGGGATCGGTGATTGACGGCGTCATCACAACCAGCGATGGGATCACTCCATTATCCAACGTTCAAATCACACTCGTCTACGAAAATGGCGATTTTCAGATGTTAAACTCTGAGCAGACGCTCTACACCGACGCCGAAGGCCATTTTTCTTTTCCCCAAATTCCCCCCAACCAATACCGCTTGTCCATCAGCTGTGGAGGATACATTGCCGAACAGATTGTTGGAATCCGCCCTCAGCCGGGGGAGAAAAAAACCTACACAGTGAAACTCTATAAGCCAGCCAGTATCAGTGGAACGGTGATGTTGCAAGAGAATAACTCGCCTCTATCCGGGATCGAAATCGGTGCGCGAGGCGCATCTCAGCGGGCCGCTAATTCGGATGAAAACGGTTTTTTCACCATCGGCGGACTGAAACCCGGTTCCTATCAGCTGCATAGCCATCCCGCCGGATTTTCTCCCTTTCAAACCAGCGCTGCGATATCGCTGCAGGAAGGAGAAAACCGCGGTGAAGAGTCGATCCATTTGATCCCTTTGCCGCCCGCTCTCTCGGTTAGCCTGCGCCGGGAAGTATTTTTACCCGAACAGGAATTGGTTTTTCAGATTCGCACCTTCCGGATTGGACGTTACGAATGCGATATCCACGCCATCCCCGCCAACGTTTTTCTCGATGAAGAAATGGATATCCGGCTTCTTACCGAAAACGCCGATCTGGCTCCCTTTGCCATCGTTCGGCATTGGACAGAAGAAGTCGATTTTGAAAATCCGTATGTATGGGTCGATCGCAATGTGAAGGCGCCAGAAAAGTTGCCACCGGGATCCTACGTGCTTCGCATATCCAGCCCGGAAGACAAGGTGCAAAGCCGAGTATTATTTTTCGTAACTCAAATCGGAATTATTGTGAAGCGGGGAGAAAAAAATACTTTTGTTTACGCCACCAACCTGAAAACCAGCCTCCCGGTTCAGGGGACAAAAATCCGGATCGTATCCCACGATCGCGAACGTAAGAAACAACCGGGATGGACGGAAACCTTACAGCAGAAACCGTTGGAAGAATATACCTGGCATGGCGAAACGGACGAACAAGGGATTGCGATGATTCAACATCCCTATTCGACGCCTTTCGCAGATGCGATCGCCCTATCGCCGGAAGGATTCCTGGCGGTGGCGCAACTCAACCAAAGCCAATTGATTCATTCGCAAAGCCAAACCATATTTGCCTATACCGATCGTCCTGTTTACCGGCCTGGACACACGGTATATTACAAGGCCATCATCCGGGTAAAA
>CAZFOX010000785.1:0-2791 GCA_964520565.1 uncultured bacterium
GTTTGCTCGTAATTCTGATGATTGGATCGGCGTCTCGCGCAGAATCCGCGTCCACAAATACCTGGCTCTGGCAGATTGGCAAACCGGGGCGTAATAACGCCGAGTTCGCCCTCGCGCCGGATGGATACAACCGATTTGCACAAGACGCCTTCTTTATCGTTGGCCATTCGGACTCAAAACGGGATTGGCCTTATACCCATCCCGGACCCGCCGACAGTTGGGCAGGCCAGCGCGAACATACTTTTACTATTCTATTCGGGATTCAAAACTCTCCCGCATCCGGTGAATGCCGCCTGCGAATCGACCTGCTCGATACTCAAAAACAGGCGCCCCCGCAATTGGAGATTCAGATCAACGGACGGGAATTCAAACAATCTTTACCCGCCGGTTCGGGCGACGAATCCATATTCGGCCAACCCGATAAAGGAACCCCTTACGGTTTCGATATTTCCTTCCCCGCCAAACTCCTGAAACCGGGTGAAAACACAATCGCCATCACTACCCGTTCCGGCAGTTGGATGTTATACGACTGGATCGGCCTGGAAACGCCCACCGGTATCGAATTACAAGAAGTTACCGGCCGCACTTTCGTGGAACGAATCCAAGCCATCCGTGCTTTATCCCAACGAGAAGGGAAATTCTATCAACCGATACGAATTGATGTCCGCCATCTGGGCGATCCAGTCCATGGATCGATCCACGTATCCGGTTCGGAAGCCATACCGATCCAGTTGGAGGAAGGCGTTCAAACCCTTGAAACCTATGTGACGGCGGTCGAACGGGAATCCACCCTCGAAGTGGCAATCGAAATCGGTGGCAAGACATTGGCCGCACAATCGGTCGCCGTAAAACCCGTGCGCGCCATGACTGTTTACATTCTTCCCCATTCCCACACGGATATCGGCTACACCGAGATTCAGACCGCTATCGAAGATAAGCAGGTACAGAATCTGTTGACGGGCATCGAATACGCGCGCCAGACGGCGGAATACCCGGCAGGTGCGCGATTTATCTGGAACGTGGAAGTTCTCTGGGCGGCGGATTTATACCTGCAACGCCTCTCCAACGAACGCCGCGCCGAATTCTTCGATGCCGTGAAAAGAGGATGGGTGGGACTCAACGGCATGTATCTGAACGAACTGACCGGCCTGTGCCGCCCGGAAGAGTTATTGCAACTGTTCCGCTATTCCACCCAACTGGCCGAGCAATGCGGCATAACGATCGATTCGGCCATGATCAGCGACGTTCCCGGATACACCTGGGGAACCGTCGCCGCCATGGCTAAGGCCGGTATCAAGTATTTCTCCACAGCACCCAACTATTTCGACCGCATCGGCGACATTCTCCAGCAATGGGAAAACAAGCCTTTTTATTGGCTGTCCCCGTCCGGCAAAGAAAAAGTGCTGGTCTGGATTCCTCTCAAGGGTTACGCCCTGTCTCATATGATCGGAAAACTGACACCCGAATTTGTCGAAGATTATATGACCAAATTGAACGAGATGGATTATCCCTACGAGATCGCCCACTTGCGATGGAGCGGTCATGGCGATAACGCCGTTCCCGATAAAACCATCTGCGAATTTGTGAAAGAATGGAACGGGAAATACGATTACCCCCGCTTCCTCATTTCCACGACCAGCGACGCCTTCCGGGCTTTTGAAGATCGATACGGCAGCCAGCTGCCGGAGGTGAAGGGCGATTGGACGCCCTATTGGGAAGACGGCGCTGGTTCCTCCGCCCGGGAAACCGCCATGAACCGCGCCAGCTCGGACAGGATTATTCAAGCGCAAACTTTATGGGCTATGCTAGATCCCGATGGATATCCATTATCCACCTTTGACAAAGCATGGCGCAATATCCTGCTCTATTCGGAACACACCTGGGGCGCCTGGTGCAGCGTATCCGATCCCGAAAATTCCATGACCCACGAACAGTGGGAGATCAAACAATCCTACGCACTGGAGGCCGACCGGCAGACACGCGAACTGCTCGATACCGCGTTGGCAAACCATTCCAAATCCAATGCGGACAAAGACGCAATCGATGTGTTCAACACCACTTCATGGCCACGCACCGAACTCGTAATCGTTCCGCGCGAGCTTTCGCGAACGGGCGATCGTGTAACAAACGAACGCGGAAAGGCGATTCCCTCCCAACGCCTGAGCAACGGCGAACTGGCCTTTCTGGCTTCCGATATACCGCCTTTCGCGGCCAGGCGTTATGGAATATCTTCCGAAAAACCCTTATTAAAAGGAAAAGTTCGACTAGAGGGAACCACCCTCGATAACGGTTTGATTCGCGTCCGTGTCGATGAAATAACGGGAGGCATCATCGAACTGCGCGCCCGCGGGCTCGACGCTAATTTCGCCGATACCGCCTCCGGAAACGCCCTGAACGATTATCTCTTCCTGCCGGGCGACAATCTGGCCGATCTGCAACGCAACGGCCCGGCCAAAATTTCCGTGAAAGAATCCGGCCCGCTGGTGGTCTCTTTATTGATTGAATCCGACGCGCCGGGATGCCGTGTCCTCAAACGCGAAGTTCGATTAACGTCAGGATTGGATTACGTGGAGACGATCAACACCGTGGATAAAGAACGCGCTCCGGCCAACCCCAAACCCGGCGATTGGACGTTCGCCCAGAAAGGCGGCAAGGAGAGCGTGAATTTCGCCTTCCCATTCCACGTCCCCGAGGGAGTCATGCGCCTCGATCTCCCCATCGGCGTATTCCAGCCGGAAAACGGCCAGATACCCAGCGCCTGTAAAAACTGGTTCACGGTAGGCCGTTGGGC
>CAZFOX010000786.1:0-2789 GCA_964520565.1 uncultured bacterium
TAAACCAATCATTCCCGCCAACGCCAATAGTGTGGTCAGCGCGCCTTCGCTGATCCACACCGATTCGGCCAATTGAACTCCCGCCCATCGCGTATCCTGTCCCGGCCAGGGTTTTTCGGTGGCCGTACGCAACTTGCCGATCTCCTCAAAAAACGTGGGTGAATCAATCAAGGGAAACGGGCATACAATCAAAAAGCCGATGAGGAAGAGTCCGGTGATAACCGCCGAATCACGAATTACTTTGGTGGGAGTGTCTCGATCCCGGTTTTTCCAAAATCGGATCGCTCTCAATCCTAGCAAGGCAATGACGGTGGGGAATGCGTTATACTTGAAGGCATTGGCCACGCCGCTTAGAACCGCGGCCGTCATCCATCTCTTGAGGGCTCCTTTTTCATTGGCGTGGAATCCCAGTACCATCGCTCCGGCAATCAGGCAGGTCGCCGCCGCGTCGTTGACGGCGAAATGACTCTCGCGCACGTTGGCGAACGATACAGCCGTCCAGGCCGCCACACCCATTGCGTATGGTAACGGGAGGCCTTTCGCGCCAGAAAAAAAAACAGCACGCTGGTCAGCGCACCGAAGAATGCAGAAAGCGCTCTTCCTCCCAGTACCAGATCGAAGGGGCGATATAAAATTGTGGCTTCTACATCGTTGTTCGGTTTCAACCATTGGGGCTCGAGCCCCAGCCATTCGGGAACCTCGACGGGCGTTCTGACTGGCAGCCACAGGGGATACCAGAGGGCGTTCAGGTAAGAAAAGCCGGGCGGATTGCGGAAATATTTTGGATTCCATTCTCCCCGGTGGCAGTTGGCTCCGGCGGATACGTATTTCCATTCGTCCGGGTGCAAGCGGAATGGAAGCCCCCAATCCAGCGAACTCGTCCGCAGCCAGAGCGCCAATAAAAACACTCCGCCCAGTGCAAGTGCGGCGAATCCCTGTTCCCGCCGAAAAGACGGATGCCATTGCAAACCATCCATCGTAAAAAAGAACTCCCGTTCGAATCGATCCCCATACCAATTCGAACGATTATCGCATGCTTGATTGCACAGGGCAATTCATACAGGGGGAGAAAAATATGTACTGTGCGGCTCGCAGAATCGACTTGAAAGGGTCAAAATGATTCTATAATAAAGCATCGTGGAAATTGGCATATCTGTAAACCGATAATCGTTAGGGGGGGAAGGAGAAAACAACAATCATGACTGTCCGAGAAAGTACGGTTTCCAAGATTCAACAACTGCCGGAATCTCTTCTATTAGAAGTGAACGATTTTATCGATTTTGTTCTTATGAAACAATCCCGGTCGCAAAAGGAAGAATGGATTCGAAATCATGAATCTCAGAATCTATCGGAATCCGATCTCTCTACCTATTTACGCGACTTGGAGCAATACGAGGATCGACTAGCCCGTGGAGAAATTCAGTGGAGAACGTGACACGCGGCGATGTCGTTTTATGCGATTTGAATCCGGTGATGGGAACGCAACAGGCTGGAATCCGGCCTGGAGTCATCGTTCAAATCGATCGAGCCTTACGTATTATTCTGGGGCTTTAGCAAATCGCTGGAAAATTACTCCTTGTACCACTCGATCTGATTGCCCGCCAGATCCGATGCTTTAGAAATCAAGGCTTCGCGCTGGAGCGCGTCCATGGCCACCCACGATTTCGCCAGGGCGCAGTTCTCTTTGGCTTCGCGGGCGTTAAGCATCCCCGAGACAATCAGGCCGACCGGCAACGACCACACGAAGTGCAACGCTTCTTTCAGGCCGATGCGTCCGGGAATCACTTGTTCTTCTTTTTTTACAGGTTCCGATCTTTTCTCATTGAACATATCTTTATTGAGGAACGTCCCGCAGGCCAAACTCTTCATGGCGATGACGCCGATGTTCCGTTCTACCAGCTTGGGCAGCACGTTGATGATGAAACTCTTGTAACTGGGATCGAGCACGTTGACCGGCATTTGGCAGGTTTCAAATAGGTTCGATTCCTTCGTCTGTTCCAGCATGCGCAGGTGCGCGTGATAATTACGGTGGCCGGTAAAACCGATATGGCGGACCTTACCCGATTCCTTAGCTTTGATGAATACATCCAAGACCCCGTTTTCGATACGCGCATCCACGTCTTCGGGGCTTTCCAGCGAATGCACCTGCCACAAATCCAATCGGTCG
Organism: uncultured bacterium; assembly: GCA_964520565.1. Classification (GTDB taxonomy): domain Bacteria; phylum Hinthialibacterota; class Hinthialibacteria; order Hinthialibacterales; family Hinthialibacteraceae; genus CAZFOX01. The sequence continues at coordinate 2,168 of CAZFOX010000786.1, forward strand.
GTCTTCATTCTCCGTAACGAGTCGTCCAGTTCCTGTTGGACGCTTTTGGCATCCTTGCCGATCGCTTTGGTCATCAGGAAAACAACATCGCGGTATTTGGGAGTCAATATCCGCCCGATTCGCTCCTCGCTTCCGCCGTTCTGGTATTCGGTGGCGCAGTCGATGAAACGGACTCCCCCATCCAGCGCGGCTTCCAGAATCGCCTCTCCGTCTTTGTCTTCACCCATGCCGAAATGGTAACCGCCCAATCCCAGCATGGTGACTTCTTCGCCGGTACGGCCTAGCATCCGGGTGGGGAGCCACTCTCCCAGCCGGTCTTTCTTACGGGGTTGTTCGTCCGCTTTCGCTCCATAACTCACAACCGCTCCAGCGGCTAATTGACCTACGACGGCAAGAAATCGGCGGCGATCGAACATGAGGTTTTCCTCCAGAAGCGATTCTATTCATGAATGGGTATCGATGGAGATAGAGAAAGTGTACAACCTACTGAAAAAACTGGAACTCTCTCTTCAAACAAATTGAAAAAAAGGCCAGATCGAGTGTCCATCACCCCATCCGGCCTAATAATTTCTGTCTTCTGAATTCTGTATACTATATACTATCCCTCAATACTGCCAAAAAC
>CAZFOX010000787.1:0-2788 GCA_964520565.1 uncultured bacterium
CGTCGTAAGGCGCTTGTTGCTGAAAGACGATCGGGCTGATCTGTTCCATGATCCGTCCCAGCGAGAAGAGGGTGAAATAATCGGGATTCATCCAGGAATCGTCCATCAGGTTCTGCAGAATGTTGACGAATGTTTCGGGCACGAAGAACGCCACGCAAAACATCACCGTTGCGCTGACCCGGGAGCGGGTCAGGGAGGAAATGGCCAGAATCAGGGCGGTCAGGGGTACGATATAGATATGCGACAGGAGAACGATGCGGAAGATGAGCTGCACGTTCTGGGTGAGATAGGACCAGTTCTCGTTGAAAAAGGCGTACAGGAAAACCAGAACCAGGCAGGGAATCATGGAGACGAGATAGAGGAAGAACAGAGCGGTGGACGCCTTGCCGAAGAGGTAATCGAGCCGGGTGATCGGTTTGGAGAGATAGAGAGTCAGCGCCTTGGTGCGGCGGTCGGACGCGATGAGATCCGCCCCGGTGAGGATCGCCATGATGAAGCAGGAGAAGGATTGGGTAATCAGAAAACGGTAATAGAACGTTTCGTTGATATCGAGAATATCGCGTACGTCGCGGAGGTTGAAGCCGAAATAGTTCAAGACTTCGAGGTTGGCGGCCAGGTAGAGGCGCAGGGTCATGAAGATAAAGGGTGCCAGGCTCAGGGTCAGCACGAGCCGGAACCATTTTTTGCGCCAGACGTAGACGATTCCCCGCCAGCCGATGAGAGTCCAGGTCAGCGACCGGGGGCGGTAGGTTCCTTCGTAATGAGCGTAACTTTGTTCGTAAACAGGCACGGATATCGTCCTCCTTACCGCTTTTCCGGCGATTCCGCCGCGCCGGCGTCTCCATTGGTTTTTTGGATGGCGGATGCGAACACTTCCTTGAGAGTCATCTCTTCGCGGGCCATATGGCGAATCTGGGAGCCGGTGTCCCGCGCGATCCGGTAGAGCCAATCCGTTCCCATCTCTTCTTTCATACGAACCCGAATCTTGCTATCGCGGGAGGGATTGCATTCGACGCCCTCTTTGCGCAGGGCCTCCATAAACAGATCCGGATCGCCTTTGATGCGCACTTCGTAGGAAGTCTGCGCCATTCGTTTGAGTTCCTGAATGCGCCCGGCGGTGGCCACCTTGCCTTGAAAGAGAACCAGGACGTGGTCGCAAACGGTCTCCACGTCGTGCAGCAGATGGCTGGAGAGAATGACGGAGATATTTTTTTTGTGAGAGATTTCCTGAATCAGGTCGAGCATCGATTTGCGTCCCTGGGGATCGAGGCCGTTGGTCGGTTCGTCGAGGAACAGGAGGCTGGGGTCGTGCACGAGCGCCTGCGCCAGTTTGATGCGTTGGCGCATGCCGGTGGAGTAGGTATCGATGGTGCGATAGCGGGCTTCGCCCAGGCCGCAGTAATGAAGCACCTGATGGGCGCGCAGCATGGCTTCCTTGCCGGGCAGTCCGCACAGAAGGCCGCAGTAGGAGACGAATTCCACCGCGGTGAGGCCGGGGATATAGGTATCTTCTTCCGGCATATAGCCGATGCGCTGGCGGACGGCGGCGCCTTCGCGGCGGGGAGAGTGTCCTAAAACCCGAATCTCGCCGCCGTCGGGTTTCAGGAAACCCATCATGGTTTTGAGCAGCGTGCTTTTCCCCGCTCCATTGGGTCCCAGAAGGCCGATCGAACCCTGGGGCATTTCCGCGGTAATTTCGTGGAGGATTCTTTTGGGACCCAGGCTGACGGATAGTCGATTGAGTTGAAAAATAGGCGTCGGATCCATTGGCTTTTGAAATAAACTATCGTTTAGAGTGGTTTTCAAAATACTGTTCCGATTCGCGTTTCGAAAAAGCCGGGAAAGGCCGGTTTATTTCGAAGACAAAACGTGTATATGAATGCACGTACTTTTGAGAACCGCTTTATTGGCTTATACGATGAAAAGAACTCGTCCATTCAGAAAAACCGAATTATTATTAAAAATATTTCCGATTGGATTCGTATACCATTATGAATCAAAAAAAACCGGATCATAGGAGGGAGAGCGGGGGAAACCCCGAAGAATCCGAAATGAACGCCACGGCGGCTCTACCGTATCCAACCGCGGCTTCCTTTGCGGAAGTAGACGCCCATTCGGACGCAACGCTATTGCGGTTGTGGAAGACGGGGGACGTCCGGGGTTTTAACGATCTGGTCAAGCGGTACGAGCGCCCCCTCCTGATATTTATCTATCGCATGATCCGGGATCAGGACGATGCCAAAGACGTGCTTCAGGAGACGTTTATGCGCTTGTACCGTTCTTTGGATAAGTTACGAGAAGACAAGAGTTTAAAGTCGTGGCTGTATATGACGGCCAACAATCTGAGCATCGATTGGCTGCGGAAGCACAAACCGGGGCGGGTGGCAGTGATGGATCATCAGGATACCGCTTTTCAGGCGCTGGCCGATTCGAGCGGCGCCGAGAGCCCCCAGCGGCCGGATCACCAGATGCGCGAGACCTGGATGCAGGAGAAGATATTAGAAGCCATCGATCAACTCCCTAGCCAGCAGCGCATGGCGATGACTCTGCGCAGCGTGAAGGGATTATCGCTACGGGAAATTGCGGAAACGATGAACAGCACCGAGCAGACCATCGGGACGACCTTGTTTGCGGCCCGGAAACGATTACTCAAAATATTGCAACCGATCTTGCAAGATGAATGCGGTTTCCCGATCGATTAAGGGAAAGAGGTTCGAATCATGAACGACAAACAGAAACCCAATTTGTACGAACTGTCCCTCTATTACGACGGCCTTCTGGAGGAGAG
>CAZFOX010000788.1:0-2788 GCA_964520565.1 uncultured bacterium
AGCCTCCCTACACGCCGGGTAGCGACATCCAGGCGGTGGATACGCCGCTGGGGCGGATTGGAATGCTGATTTGCGCCGATACGTTCGTTCCCGAAAACCTGCAGCGCATGGCCGCCTGCAAACCAGATCTGGTTCTTGTACCCTATGGCTGGGCGGCCAAAGAAGAAGCCTGGCCCGGCCATGGAAAGGAACTGCATAAAACCGTCTCCAACGCCGCCCAGGCTATCGGCGCTCCCGTGGTGGGAACCGACCTGGTGGGCGCGATTACCCATGGCCCCTGGACGGGACAGGTGTACGGAGGGCAGAGCGTGGTCTGCGATCGGTTGGGAAATATACTGGCCATCGCCAAAGATCGCGACCGGGATATTCTGGTTACATCATTCAATTTTACCCATTGAACAAGTAGAGTGACCAGAAAAAAGTGTTGAGTAAAAAACAACGATCCGACTTTCAGATTGCTTCACTTCGTTCGCAATGACATAACGAAACGTTCTTGTCATTGCGAGCAAAGCGAAGCAATCTAATGATGATCCGGTTCGTCAGCTGATTTAAAGTATATTTTTTTACCCGACATTATTAAACAGTCAAACTTCTAGGGAGTCCATCATGAAACGAAGAACCGCTTTGCAAACTCTGATCGCCGCCGCATCGCTCGCCGCCGGATCGAACCGCTCCTCCGCCGCTCCCGCAAGCCCCTGGAAAACAGCGGTGGGATTGAACGGATTTCAATCGGGAACCCAAAAATACAATAAGAATTACCCCATCTGGGAAATTTTGGATTTTGCCTGGCGGCATGAATTCGACGGCGTGGAACTGGTTCCCGACTGGCCGATGGGCGGGTATCCGAATTCTTCGGAAAAAGAGCGGATCGCCGCCTTGCGCCGCCTATACGAGCTGTATGGATTGCGAATATTTTCAATCCAGAACGGCACGAACGACGCGTTCGATCCCGATGCGGAGAAACGGAAACAATGGCTGGAAGAGTTCCGCGACCGCGCTCAATTGGCGAAGGCGCTTGGATGCGACTGCATTGGATTGTGGCCAGGGGGCGGATTGCGCGGACAAACGATCGATCGGGCCATTGAAGTCTTGGCAAAATCGTATCGCGAGGCAGCGCTGATCGCGGAGGATTTGGGGCTGATCGCCGCCTTCGAAATCGAGCCACCTTTTGTATTTAATACTGAAGCCCACATGAAAGCCATTCTGGAAAAAGCCGATTGTCCCGCCCTGAAAGTTATCTACGATCCCAGCCATTTCGATCTAATGAACGGTTCGACGGGCAAACCGCACGAAATGTTACAACGGATCGGCGTAGATCGCATCGGATACGTGCACTTCACCGATAGCGATGGAACGCTGCGGGATGGGGGGACGTCCAAGCATTTATCGTGTGGAGAAGGTCATGTGGATATTCCCGGTTCGCTTCGGACTCTTCTCGAGGGCGGTTTCCGAGGATGGATCATGATCGACGAGTGGGAAATCCCCGATCCCTACGACGCCTGTATTAAGGGAAAGCAAGCCATCGACAAGATTCTCCGCGAAGGATGATTTTCCCGATATTCCGAGAGGGGCGGGAAAAACGCGGTTCGGCGTATCGATCCCCTTGCTGGAATGGCGGTTTGTAACTAGGATGATGTCTCGTATTCGAGAAGATCGTTCGGGGCGTAGCGCAGTCTGGTAGCGTGTCTGCTTCGGGAGCAGAAGGTCGCTGGTTCGAATCCAGTCGCCCCGACCATTGAAAGCAATAGACTTATTTAATCCCGGTTACCCCCCAAAACCATACTACTGTAATGCTACCCTGGGGATGAAAATTGCCCCTAACCGGGATAAAATCCTACTCCTCCTTTTCCCCCTTCATCCCCGTTCAAGCCGCCATCTCCCTGTGTTCCCGGTTTTTGGATAGGATCGTCAATCCAATCTATAACTTCTTCTGCTTTTTTTGTTCCCCCTATTCATATTTTTCTCTATATAATTACTGATTCTTCCATTCCTTACTAAAAAAGATAAGGTCTAACGAGTTTACGAATCCATCCATATTTAAATCGGCAACGTTTCTCATTTTAGGTATATCTAATCCTAGCGATTTCCAATCACCTGTAATTTGTGCGATTATTATTTTACCTTGAGTATCATAGGAAAATGTTAATGTATCGTTGAAAAAACTCATAATAGATACATTATTAATACCTTTAAATTTCTGACAAGATAAAATTAATCTTGCGCCTTTTCCAATTTGATAAAAAAAGATTTTGTAATAATAATTATTTGTTGTAGCTGAAAACAACATGACATTTTCAGTGATCGGGAAAAAACCATATCCACCCGGTCCCCAAAAATCATCATAAGAAGCATCTATAATAATTTTTTCATTTGTTACAAAATCGTATAAAACACGATCCTCTAAAGTTGACAATACTGCAACGTCTTTTATTACTAGTCCTGGCGCTAATTTCACAATTTCTTTTGCATCTCCAATGATCGATGAATTTTCTTGGCTATAAGTAATAGAGACAGAGAACATTATGAGAATAAATAAAAATGGTACCGTCTTCATGATTGACTCCTTATTTTGTAAGAATAAATAATCATATAATAAATAGTATGATTTATCAAGATATCTCTTAAATTGTGTACATCTTGAAAACAAAATTGTTGTATTATCAGTGAAGGTGCGCGGGTGCCAATGACCGTGTTTTTTCTGCCCTTGAGTTTCGCCGTTCTATGGCTGATTCTTCAAAAAAGGTAGGGCACAAAGCGAAGCGTTGCCACCGAAATACTTCGCTTGAAT
>CAZFOX010000789.1:0-2783 GCA_964520565.1 uncultured bacterium
GTCGCGGCCTTCAATGGGCAGATCGCGAGGCTGTTGGGCGCCGCCGGTCAGGCAGATGGCGTCGAATTCGGTTTTCAGTCGATCGGCGGGGATATCGACGCCTGCGTATACGTTGGTTAGAAACCGAACGCCCTCTTCACGCATTTGATCGACACGCCGGTCGATGATCCATTTTTCCAACTTGAAATCGGGAATGCCATAGCGGAGAAGCCCGCCGATGCGGTCGTTCTTTTCAAAAAGTGTGACTTCGTGACCCGCGCGACGCAACTGTTGAGCGGCGGCCATCCCGGCGGGGCCGGAACCAATTACCGCCACCCGTTTACCGGTTTCACGAATCGGGGGTTGGGGAACGATCCACCCTTTCTCAAATGCATGGTCGATGATGTTTCGTTCGATCTCCTTGATGGTGACAGCAGTGTCGTTGATGGATATAACGCTAGCCGCTTCGCAGGGAGCGGGGCAGACCCGCCCGGTGAAATCGGGAAAGTTGTTCGTTTTGTGCAGCCGGTCGATGGCTTCCCGCCAACGTCCCCGGTAGACCAGGTCGTTCCAATCGGGAATGATATTGCCTAATGGACATCCCCAATGGCAGGTCGGCACGCCGCAGTCCATGCAGCGGGAGCCCTGTTGGCGGAGTTTTTCTTCCGGGAGATGAGTGTGGAATTCCCGGTAATTCGCAATCCGTTCCCGAACGGGAAGGTCTTGAGGAAGTTCGCGTTGGACTTCCAGAAAACCGGTTGGTTTACCCATAATTCACCTCGATTCAATTCTGAATCTTGATTTGCCTGTTTGTATCTTTCACGATTCGTCTATCCAGAGCGAGAATAGTGAGAATCAGGCGTTGACGGTTTCTTGATGCGTTTTGGCGGTTTTTTCCATTAAGTAGCGTTTGTATTCCTTGGGCATCACCCGAACGAATCGGAGAAGCGAGGTATCCCAGTTATACAGAATGGATTCCGCCACCGCGCTGGCGGTGTAGGCGTGATGGCGCTGGATCAGAGTACGCAGTTCTTGCATGGATTCCTCGTCATCGACCGTTTCAAGATTCACCATGGAGAGGTTGCACCGTTTCTCGAACGATCCGTCTTCGTCGTAAACGTAGGCGATACCCCCACTCATACCGGCAGCAAAATTCCGCCCGGTTTTGCCGAGAATGACGGCGCGGCCACCGGTCATGTATTCGCAACCATGATCGCCGACGCCCTCCACAACCGCCTTTGCACCGCTATTACGGACACAAAAGCGTTCTCCGGCCACGCCCCGGAAGTAACATTCCCCGCCGGTTGCGCCATACAGAGCCACATTCCCGATCAGGATATTATCTTCGGGAATGAACGAGGCAGTGCGGGGCGGATAGACCACCAGGCGGCCTCCCGACATTCCCTTGCCGATGTAGTCGTTCGCGTCGCCTTCAACGGTCATCGAAACGCCATTGGCCAGGAAGGCACCAAAACTCTGACCGGAGGAACCCGTGAAGTGGATCTGAATGGTGTTATCGGGAAGACCCGCCAATCCGTACCGCTTGGCGATTTCATGGCTAAGGGTTGTGCCCACCGTGCGGTGGATGTTTCGGATCGGTAAATGGAGAGTGACCGGCTTTTTATTCTCCAGTGCGTCTTTCGCACGCTCGATTAATTGGTTGTCCAAAGCATTTTCCAGGCCGTGATCCTGCTTTTCCACACAACGTACGGCGTAAGGAACTTTTGGTTTGACCAGAATAGCGGATAGATCCAAATATTTGGCTTTCCAATGATTGATGGAATCGTCCGGTTCCAGGAGATCGGTTCGTCCGATTAATTCATCGAACGTACGGATTCCTAATTGAGCCATGATCTCGCGTGCTTCCCGGGCGACAAATAGGAAATAATTCACCACGTGTTCCGGTTTTCCCGCGAACCGTTTTCGTAATTCTTCGTCTTGAGTGGCGACTCCTACCGGGCAGGTGTTAAGGTGGCATTTGCGCATCATGATGCAACCGGTTGCAATTAAAGCGTGGGTGGAGAACCCCATCTCTTCCGCACCCAAGAGGGCGGCGATCACCACATCCCGGCCGGTTTTTAATTGTCCGTCGGTTTGAACCACAATCCGCCCGCGCAGGTCATTCATCACCAGAACCTGTTGGGTTTCGGCCAACCCCAGTTCCCACGGGAGTCCGGCGTGTTTGATAGAGGAAAGAGGAGAGGCTCCGGTTCCTCCCGAATCGCCGCTGATCAGGACGTGATCGGATTTCCCCTTGGAAACGCCCGCCGCGACGGTTCCCACACCCACTTCGGAAACCAGTTTCACTGAGATGCGGGCTTTGGGATTGGCGTTTTTCAGATCGTGGATCAGTTGCGCCAGGTCTTCAATGGAATAAATATCGTGATGCGGGGGCGGCGAAATGAGAGTAACGCCCGGGGTGGAATGGCGGACGCGGGCGATTACTTCGTTGACCTTATGGCCGGGTAACTGGCCGCCTTCGCCCGGCTTGGCGCCCTGCGCCATTTTAATCTGGAGCTCGTCGGCGTTGGTCAGATATTCGTTGGTAACGCCAAAGCGTGCTGAAGCGACCTGCTTGATGGCGCTGCGTCGGCTGTCGCCGTTTGGCAGAGGTTTGAATCGTTCGGGATCTTCGCCCCCTTCACCGGTGTTGCTTTTTCCGCCCAGGCGGTTCATGGCGATGGCCAGTGTTTCGTGAACTTCCTTACTGATCGATCCAAAGGACATGGCTCCAGTAACAAATCGGTGCGCGATTTGTTCCGCCGGTTCCACCTCTTCGACCGGGATGGGATTCTGCGCCCACT
>CAZFOX010000790.1:0-2776 GCA_964520565.1 uncultured bacterium
TTACTTCTGATAGAATGACACGGATCAGTCCCCATAATTGCTTAAGATGGATTCCATACGATATTTGACATCGGTTAAGATGATATAGGATATTTTGAATGACATCGCGCTATTTTTCATCTGAAAGAAATGGGGCATTCTTTTTTTCCTTCCTTTACCCAACGTGGATAAGGATAATCAGAAGATTCCAACTTACTCTCCTCGCCATTATTTTCTTATGGGGAAACGGCATTTGCGAAGAAAAAAAAGAAGTTCTCGTCCTGAATTCCTACCATCCCGACTATTCCTGGTCGGATGGGATTGTCAATGGAGTTAAATCCGTTTTTTATGATACCGATCTTAAATTCGATATCCATATCGAATACATGGATACGAAACGCAATACCCCGGAAACCATGTTTCCCGCTCTTGCACATCTACTGCAAATCAAATACGCAACCAGGCATCTCGATGTCGTGATCACCGCCGACAATAACGCTTTAGACTTCGCATTATCGTACCGGAAATCGTTGTTCCCCGACTCTCCGGTGGTTTTTTGTGGAATCAACAATTTCACCGATTCGTTGATCGCCGGCCAGGATCGGATTACGGGAGTCGTCGAAGATGCCAATATCAAAGGCACTTTTCGCGTGGCTCTCGCCCTGCATCCCAACACACGCCGGATTATTGTCGTGCACGATATCACCGAAACCGGTCAGGCGATGGTGAATGGCATTCGTGCGATAATTCCTCTATTTCAAGACCGGGTTCAATTTGAGTTCTGGGAAGATTTACCCATTGCCGAATTACAAAAAAATCTGCGCGCATTGCCTGACGATTGCATCGTGTTCCTTCCCTCATTTTTTCGGAACAGCGAGGGCGTGTTCCTCTCGGAAGAAGAAGGAAGAAAACTGATCGCCTTAAATTCGCCGGTTCCCGTCTATACCAGTTGGGATTATTACATGGGAGATGGCGTGATGGGTGGCGTCATTATCAGCGGCTTCGAACAAGGAAAAGCGGCGGCGGAAAGAGCCGTGCGCATTCTTCGCGGGGAATCCGTCGAGTCGATCCCCATCCTGCGTGAAAGCCCCAATGTCTGCATGTTTGATTACAATCAAGTGCTTCGCTTTCAAATACCGGAATCGTCTTTGCCGCAGGGAACGATTCTTCTCAATCCTCCTCCTTTCTCTTTTTATATTCGCTACAAATCCCTGATTTGGTCTGTTATGGGAGTAATCGCGCTCCTGATTCTTCTCATCGTCATATTAACCATCAACATCACGATCCGAAAACGCGCCGAAGAAGCGCTGCGAGAAAGCGAAGAACGTTACCGGAGCCTAATCGCCAACATTCCCCTCGGTATCTTTCGTTCCACGCCGGGATGCGAAGGCGCTTTCATCACGGCCAATCCCGCCATGGCGCGAATCTTTGGATACGTCGAGACGGACGAGTTCCTTCGGGTAACACCATCCGATCTTTATTGCGATCCCTCCATGCGTTGCGCTGTCTCGGAAAAACTGATCCGCCAGGGAAAAATGATAGCGGAAGAATTACGGATGCAACGAAAAGACGGTTCTCTCATCTGGGCTTCTCTAACGGCTAATGCCGTAAAAAATACCGCGGGGCAAATCCTCTATTTCGATGGAGTCATCGAGGATATCACACGACAGAAAACCGCCCAGGAAGCCCTGAAGGAAAGCGAAGAACGTTACCGGGCGCTGGTCGAAAATACCTCCGATGTATTCGTGCGCTTCGACCGGCAACATCGTTTTTTATACATCAGTCCCTCCATTTCGAACTTTCTGGATATTCAGTCGGATTGGCTGATCGGCAAAACGATTCGCGAGGCTGGATTCCCCGAAGACCTGTGCCGGTTCGGCAACGAACAAATCAGTAGGGTATTCGATACGAAGACGAAACTGGAGACGGAAATCAACATCCAGGGGAAAACGGGAATGCTGGTGTGCAATTGCCGTATATTCCCCGAATGGGACAACCAAGGCGAAGTCGCAACCGTGATGAGCGTTATTCGGGATATCACCCGGCAGAAACAGGTGGAAGAAGATCTCATCAAGGCGAGGAAACTGGAATCGGTGGGCATCCTGGCGGGAGGGATTGCACACGATTTCAACAACCTGCTCACGGCTATCCAGGGGAATCTTTCCCTGGCACGAGTTATGGATCGCTCTGATAACCGAGTTGCCGAACGATTGGCTGAAGCGGAAAAAGCGGCGTCTCGGGCTAAAAGCCTTACACAACAATTGCTGACCTTCTCCAAAGGCGGGCTGCCCGTCAAAGAAACCGCTTCTATCACAGAATTGGTCAAGGAAACGTCGTTATTCGCCCTTCGAGGATCGAATGTCGTCTGCGAATTCGACCTCCCCGGCGATCTCTGGTTGGTCGATGTCGATAAGGGACAATTCGGGCAGGTTATTCAAAATCTCGTCATCAATGCGGATCAGGCCATGCCCGATGGAGGGATACTCACGATTCAGGCGAAAAATTATCCACTCCGCGACCAGGAAAAAGCAGACGGTCTCCATATACCCACAGGCGAATACGTCGAACTTCGCATCGCCGATCGGGGGATGGGAATTCCGGAAGAATATCTCAATCATATTTTCGATCCCTATTTCACCACCAAGGAAAGCGGCTCCGGTCTGGGACTCACGACCGTCTATTCCATCGTACGTAAACATGGCGGGGCGATCGCAGTCGAATCGGAAACAGGCCAGGGAACGGTCTTTTCGATCTACATACCCATTTCTTCTCAAAAAAAATTACCGGAATCGGATGC
>CAZFOX010000791.1:0-2775 GCA_964520565.1 uncultured bacterium
GGTCTATTTATCGGCCTGCAATTCGATCGACGCGAGCTGATCCGCATTCCACCGGCGATCGGCTGGATGGGGGGGATCATTTCCGGAATCACCTTTGCCGTGGTATTTCTTTTTTTATACGGGTTCATACCCATTATTTTTCCGATTGCCGGTTTGCCGATTCCCGAGGAAGTCCAGGCGGATTTTTATCGCGCCCTCGCCGGTTTATGCTTTTTGTTGGGATGGATCGGAGCCGTATCCACTTCTTCGGCGTTGACGTTACTCAACCGAAACGCGGGGAAGCGAGGCGATCTATCGCGTGCGATCCTGTTATTGACGGAAATATGCCCGCCGCTTGCGATCGTTGCGGTGGGATTGTGGCATGGCCTGAACCATCTTCCACTTTTAGGCTATTCCGAAGCGGAAAAATGGCTGGCGGATTCTCTTCCGGTTTCCATGCAAGCACCGGTTCCGATTGAGCCGATTTTCCCCATTATGCCGGTTATGAGTGGTGTGGAATGGATCCTATTAACCGTCCTGTTGGGAATCGCCCTGGGCTGGATGCTTCATTTCCTGACCCATTCCCGGCTGGGCGAGAATGAAATGCTGTTGTTATTGACCGGTGCGGTGATTTTTTCCGGAGGTCTCGCCACGTTTTTGCGTCTGTCTCCCCTTTTTGTCAACCTCATCATGGGTATCACTTTGTCGAATCTGCCCAGTTTCAAGCGAGGGCGTATCGCATCCTGGATGCTGCAGACTGAAAAACCCTTTTTTGTTGTATTTATGATCTGGGTGGGCGCTATGTGGCCGCCCATCACTCCGATGGTTCTGGGATTAACCTTTTTCTATATTCTGGTGCGAATGGCGGGACTTTGGTTGAGCGCCTGGGTGGCTGGCCGGTGTTTTCTGCCCGCCGAGAGCCGGATTCCATCCCGTTTGGGATTTACGATGGTTCCCCAGGGAGGCGTGGCTCTGGCCATGGCTGTGGATTTCACTTTGATACGTCCCGGTGTAATGGCCGACATCGCGTTGGGGATAGTTATTTTGGCGATTCTGATCCAACAACTATTCGGTCCCACTTTGCTGGGGGCTATTTTGCGGTTAGAGAACCGGGATTCGAGTTCCCGGTTGAAATCGGAAAAGGCAACGCCGTCTACTCCCCAGGAGGAGCTTGTATGAGAGACCGGATCGTCGCGTTATTTTTGATAATAGTCCTGGTTTGGATTGTCCAACAATATCCCTATGGCGAACGATCCGGCGCCTCGAATCCCAATGCGTATTCGTTGGGATTTGTGATACTCACCGGCTATCTGGCGGGGGAGATTCTTCTTCTCGCACAATTACCCCGGCTTACCGGATATCTATTAACCGGAATCCTGTTCGGTCCTCATGGTCTAGGGATTGTTACGCAGGACGCCGTACAGGATTTCCTTCCCATCAATCAAATTGCGTTAACTTTGATTGCATTAACCGCTGGCGGCGAGCTGCGGTTATCGCTCTTGCGGCGCTGTTGGAAAATCCTTATATGCATATTATTCAGCCAGACTTTCTCGATCTTTCTTCTGGGATCGATCTCTACCTATGTACTAATTCATACGATTCCGTTTTTCCCCGAAACGGCCGCGCCGGTTCAATGGGGGATCGCTTTGGTCGTTGGCGTGATCGCTATCTCGCAATCCCCTGCCACAACCATCGCCCTGATTACCGAAACGCGAGCAGCCGGCTTGTGCACGGAACTATCGTTGGGCGTGACGGTGGCGATCGATATTGTTGTGATCGTTCTGTTCACCATTCTGTTGATGGGATTGGGCATGATGGATCAGGGCGCGGAAACCCTGGAATGGGGAAAACTTGGAAATTTAAGTTTGGAATTGCTGTTCTCCATGGGGGCAGGAATCCTGGCCGGAATTCTGCTTTCACTATATTTAACCCGCGTTCGCGTTAATCCGATTCTCTTTCTTCTGGCGTTCTGTTATCTGGTGTCCGTGGGTGCAATCGCCATTCATCTCGACGCCCTGTTGGTTTGCGTCACGGCGGGGATTTGGGTGACCAATGCCTCGCATGCCGGAGAAGAATTGATCGAAACGATCGAAGAAGGATCGTTGATCGTTTACGTGATTTTCTTCTGTGTGGCGGGAGCTTTACTCGATTTGGAATCTCTGTCGCGGATGTGGCCGCTGGCTTTGATTCTGGTGGGTTTGCGCATGGGATTTGTTGCGTTATCGACGTGGATTGGCGTTCGCCTCGCCCGCGCGTCGATCCCCTCGATGCCGACATTCTGGATGGTGTATCTTCCCCAGGCCGGTGTCAGCCTGGGTCTGGTGGTGCTTTTGGAACGGGAAGGCCTGTCGTGGGCGGCTCCGGTAAAAACGCTGCTGGTGGCCTGTATTGCGATCAATCAGATTTTTGGCCCTATTCTGATGAAATACGCCTTAATCCGATCCGGCGAAGCCGGTCAACACAAGCGCTCATCCCGCTGAGGTCCGGTTAAAAACCTCTGCATGGTGGGGCTCAACCACCAGAGCAATCCCCATAGAGTGTGATAGATAAAGAGCAGGACGAACATCAATCCAAAGACGAATCCGGCGGTTTTGGCTTCATCGGGCGCGAAGCCGACGAAAGCGAACATGCCGATCATCATCGATTCGCGTATTCCCATGCCGTAAATCGATACGGGTATTAGAGCCGCCAGAGAACCGATGGTGGAAAATGCGAACGAGTAATAGAGAGGCAGGGAAAAACCCGCTCCCCGGAAAAACAGATAAATAATGATATGATTGAGTCCCCACATCGCCA
>CAZFOX010000792.1:0-2766 GCA_964520565.1 uncultured bacterium
GCTTCAATGGGGCCACTGACTTTCATCAGTGGAAACACGTGTTCTCAACAAAAGGTGGTTACGTAGTATCGACGCTTCAATGGGGCCACTGACTTTCATCAGTGGAAACCGCCCCCTTCCGGAGGCCTTGATTCTCTTAAAGATCGAACCGCTTTTGCGAGCGGCTTCTTTTTTTTCATGATAGATTATTCTCCGTGTAATTTCCATCCTTCCATAACTCCTGTATTTTCAAAGAGCGAGCGCCTCCCGGCGTTGGCGCGTCACCGTACCTCTCGAAAATACAAAACATTACACGACTACCGCGCAACGTTCCGATGGTTCGTACGGACGGCCAAGCGCTTCAATATCCTTTTCGATCTCCCCTCCCGCCGGGCCAATCGGTATCACCAACACTTGATCCTCTCCATGGTGAATCACCGGATTGAGTTTCATCTTCATCTGAATGCATTCCTTGTTGGATAGTTCCGCCCGGAAAACCGAAAGTTGCAGATGATCGCCAAAACCGCGCATGATAGTCAGTACTTTTCGTAACCGTTTCGGGTGGCTGATATCGTAAGTAATTATATAGAGTCGGCGCATGTTTTTCTACCTCGTTACAAATTCGGGCGGTTTCTCAATTTCGCCAAAGAGATAACGGCTCAGCAATCGTGCCTGCACCTCCAGAACGCGGCGGTAACTAACCCGGTAATTAAAGACGGGATGTGTCACCAGAGAATCCATCCGCCTCTCGTAAGCCAGAATGAATCGCTGCCGCGCTTCGGGTTTCAGGGCCACCGCCCCACCCGACCGAATGAAATCGTTCGACTGGACGACGCCGGTATTCACGGCCACGAGGACGGTGGAATCGGCGATCAAGGGGCGGAACGGCTCCATCAAATCCAGCGCCAGCGCGGGACGCCCGTAGCGCAACTGATGGTAAAATCCCATATACGGATCGAAGCCGACGGCCAGCAACGTATGCATAAAATCCTTGACGAGCAGCGAATAGGCGAAAGAGAGCAACGCGTTGACCGGATCGCGTGGCGGACGGCGATTGCGGGACTGGAAGTCGAACGGCGCCGCCGGCTCTCCCCCGTTTTCACGGGGTTTCAGCATGGTGGAAAAATTTTGAAAATAAATTCGCCCCGCGTTGCCTTCAAAGCCTAGCAGCGACTCCATCGATTGGGCTTGCTGGGCTTGTTGTTCGACGCGCCGCAGTTCCTCCACCGCTTCCGAACATTGCTCCGTACCGTTTCGCCGCAGAGTCGTCCGGCAGTTTTGGATTTTATTCTGTACCAGCGTACGAGCGATTTCCAACGCCTGGCCGGATTGTGCCGCGGCGAATTGCCGTTGGCGCAGTTCCACATTCTTATGGCATATCCCCGTACTCATTCCATGAAACCACCCCCCATACGAGTAGTAGAGAACGGGGATCGAACGCTGCAGGAATTCCTGCAGCAACTGCGTGCTGACCTGAACATTTCCGTAGAGACACAGGTGTGAAAGTTCCATGATCCGGACTTTCGCCAGGATTTTTCCCTGTTTTTTCACGGTCGCTTCTTCGCCGGATTTTCCCACGAACGCACCCTGTTCTTGCACGTAGAGGGGAATGGTATCGTCCCGCGCGGGATACAGCCGCCGGACGGTGTCTTCCGGGGCGGATTCATGGCTATGTTCGGCGGTATACAGGATTTCGTCCGGCAGGCAGATTCCCACCAGCGAACAACCGTTGCATTTGGGGCTATCCACCAGCGGAGGAGGAATGACGCCTGCTCCCGCCATTTCACGCAATTGCGCCGCCAGTTCCCGAGCGCGGCCGACGAGAGCGTCATCGATACGAATCTCCACACGTTGTTTGGATTGGATATAGTAAATAATCCCTTGGCTGCATCGGTAGCCGTTTTCGCGCAGGATCAAAGCCTGAGCGGCCAGTTGTACGCGCTCGGGTTCCCAGGAACGTTCCTCGGTATCGGGGACGGAGCCTCGCTTGTATTCCACGGGGATCGTTTCGCCGGACTCGGCTTCGATCAGGTCGAGTTTGGCGATAAATCCGTCGAGGGGAGCGGAGAGGGTGACCGATCGCGCATGGATGGTTTCCGGGGATATTTCGTCCATGTCGTCCGCGTCGGGAAGGGTTCCGCCCCCGCGGTCGATCCGGCGATGCCGGTAGGAGCCGTCGAGAGTCCATTCGTTATCGTCCCACTCCTGCTGCACCCACTCGAGATAGCAAAGCCGGGGACAGTAAGCGAACTCGTTGAGCATCCGCGCCGGGATGAGATCGGGCGGCGCGATCGCCGGGGAAGGGTTAGGCATACAAGTCAGGGTCATGGTAGCATACTCCAGACGAACTGGTTGTCCCACAACCCGTCAGAATATATTTCTACCTACTACTATAACCCAAAATCCCCCTCCCGGCAATATTT
This sequence comes from uncultured bacterium, assembly GCA_964520565.1. Classification (GTDB taxonomy): domain Bacteria; phylum Hinthialibacterota; class Hinthialibacteria; order Hinthialibacterales; family Hinthialibacteraceae; genus CAZFOX01. The sequence continues at coordinate 2,403 of CAZFOX010000792.1, forward strand.
TTATGGATTAGAAAGCGGTAAAAAAAGCCCCATTCCAAAATGACTGGAATGGCCAAGAACGAGGGGGCCTTGAATCTCAATGGGAAATGTAATTAAAAACGATCCTGCTGGCCGTTGCCCCCCATTATCTTTTTTTCTTTGGCGATACCGTTTAAATTCCAATGGACGCGGCGCATGCGCTCCAAATAAAAAAGGAATACAACCATCCGGAGTAATCCCCTCTCCGTGTTTTAATTGCCTTTGCAAAATGGGTATCCGAAAAACATCATGTTCGTCAACAACAGGTTCAATCAAAATATCGTCGAGAGGTATCTGTTGAAGATCGGCTCGACGAAGAAGAAATCTTTCCAATTCCTCTTTTAAA
>CAZFOX010000793.1:0-2765 GCA_964520565.1 uncultured bacterium
TAAAACGGATTTTCCCCCAATCGTTGATTTGTCCGAGAAATGAATCGGTCTTTACTTCGATGGGAGCCCGTTTGTAGGATACTTTATTGGCAAAAACCGCCACGGTTCCCTTGGAGATTCCAATCCGTGTGAGAGTATCCTCCAGGTTGGCAAAATGGATATACGAATCGCTATCCAAACGGATATCCGTCTCGTCGTCCAATTGCAATTCCACCCGTCCCCCCACTCCCGTGTAGATTTTATCGCCGACCATCAACGGGACATTGAGAGTTGCTTCCTGCCAGTCTTCATCCACGGTACGTTGAATGGTGACAGGACCTTCCAGATAAGATATACGAGCGACGCGTGGAGTAAATTCCCGTTCATCCTCAGCCCATACGGCCGAGCAACTCAAAACCAGCAGGATACTCCATACGCGTAAGTTATTTTTTACAACATTGACCGGGGTCATGATTTTTCCCCTTTCGACCTCGAAATATCGCTCTTCCTGATTTTACTATCGTTTTGGGCAGATTCATGGCTAAAGATACTTATACATAAGGATTTTAAGGATGAATCCGGTGGTCAACGATTCAATTTCTAAATAACATTCTAATGATAAAAAAGTTATGCATGGAAGGATTCGGTCAGGATAATGTTTGAAGGCGCTATCCTTCCGGGCTTCTCCATGTAAAAATATAGTGTCGTTCAACTTTTTATAGCAGGTGCAAGGGAATTATGGGGCGTGGATTGTGGTGGAGTTTCGGTGAACCCCGCGAGGAAAACGGGGAATTGATCGCCGATTTCTACTATCAAATCGGAAAACACGTTGAATTGCGTTTACCCTGGCCGACGCGGCGGTTTGCCGAGGCGGGGGGGCTTTCTATTCACGTGGGCGGTGAAAACCGCGATTCCGGTTGGCCGCACGATATTACCGCCAAAACCGAAGAGACCGGCCGCCGCCTCTACGAGCTCCTGGGCAAGGAGGCGCAGGCCTCTTTGATCCGCACTTTCGCTGAACAGAACGGGAATGGAAACAATCGCATTCTTTACCTATTGTTCCCGGCAGCGAGTTCCAAAAACCGGGAAATCTGCCTGACCCTGGAAGACCTTCCTTGGGAGTTGTTGCACGACGGCGAGGAATTTATTTCCTGGCGCTATTCCCTGCAGATCATCCGAGGCCACACCCGCGATGTATTTCCGGCAGCCATGCGGCATTACGATGTGGCTTCGTGGGGGATTCTTCTCGTGACTCCATTTGTGTTTGCCGGAGAAGAGATTTGTCATCAAGTGGGCCTGGAGCCGCTTCCGCTGGGGATGGAGGAAGTGAAAACCATTCGCTCCCTACAAGACAAAACGCATGGGCTGGTGGTTGTGGGGCCATCCTCTCCAAACAGGCGGCAATCCGGGGGCATTGGGACATTTTCCGAATTGCGGGAGTGTTTGCTGAGCGAAAACGCCGGGCGATACCAAATCATCCATTTTGTCGGTCACGGAGTTATTTACGACGACGAACCCTGTCTCTGTTTTGAAAAGGGAGAAGGAGGTATCGATTACGTTTCCGTCGACCGGTTGCGGCAATTGTTTCTTGCGGTGCGCGATCTTTCGCCGCGCTACGAACTGCCGCCGGTTCTCTTTCTAAACGCGTGCAGTTCCTCCAGCCGGGGGCGTTACTCTTCGGGTTTCGCATCCGGGCTGCACGATCTGGGCATGTGCGTATTGGGGTATCATTCCGATATCTATGACGACGATAAACCCTTGCAGGCGGCGGATCGTTTCTATCGATCCCTGTGCGTCGATCAATCTCTGCAAACCCCGCAATTAAACCCCACAGTAATCACCGCCATCGGAGCTGCCCGCCGCCGGATTCGAGATGAGGCGGAGCGCGCCAAACCGGCCTGGGGCAGTCTGCGCGCTTACCTTCCTGCGAATGTATCGTTTACCGTCCGCGGAAGAGGCCCGATCGAACGGGGATTGCAGACGATTTATTCTCACTTCGCGCAATGGATGAATCCCCAGGATTACACCGACCATCTCTCGATCGTATTCCAATTCGCCATTTTGTTTGGCGCCTTGATGGGATTCATCAACCTGGCGTTTATCTTTCCGGAAACTCTCCTCGTCCGCCATTACACATACCAGGAAATCGTCAGTGAGATACTGCGCGTTTTTCTGGTTGGCCCGCTATCCTTTTTGGCGGCGGCGATTTTTGTATCGCTCCAAACTTTGCAGAATCACCGATTTCTCTTGCATCGAACCGGCAAGATTCCCCTGGGTTCGCTGCTCAAGCACAGTATGGTTTCTCTGCCCACGTATCTCCTGGCAGGCGCTGCGTTCGGCGTTCTTTTCACGTACTCTTTTTCGCGGTTGGATTTGTTGACAACGCAGATCACCGCGTTCGCGGCGTTAACCCGGATGACGATATCCAGTTTCTGGTATAGTTTCGTGGGTCTGATCTCGGGAATGGTGATCCTTTCCCTTCTCGCGGCGGGTTGTTTCTGTTTGTGGCGCAAGGAAACGCTTCATTCGTACCGGACGTTTTACTGGATTTTAATCCTCTACCCTCTGATTGTCGCCGTCTACATCACCGATGCGTTTTATACGGAAGAAGTCAACGTATGGCGAACGGGGGGATGGGCGATTTTCAGCCTCCTCAATATCGGCGCGTTTTCTTCGGTGACCGTCAAGACCCTGAAAGAAACATCCTGGCGCGCCCTGCAAAAAAGCGAGCCCACCGCCGTTCTTTCCTGGCGAAAGTTGGTTCCCCTTCTCGGCGGGGCGTTTTT